>NZ_JBFRFA010000049.1:0-30947 GCF_052114585.1 Pedococcus sp. 2YAF34 | reverse complement strand
CCCGCTCTCCCGAGCGGGCACCCCGCCCTTCGCCGACTCGTCGCCACGGACCCCGACGCCTTCGCCCGCGACCACTGGGGTGTCGAGCCGCTGCTCACCCGCAGCGCTGACCTGCCGTCGTCGTTCGACGACCTCTTCTCCGAGGCGGCCGTCGACGAGCTCGTGTCGCGGCGCGGGCTGCGCACGCCGTTCCTGCGCATGGCCAAGGGCGGCTCGACGCTGACGGACCGCAGGTTCACCCGCAGCGGTGGCACCGGGGCCGGCATCGCCGACCAGGCCAGCGACGAGGACGTCCTGCGCGAGTTCGCCGACGGCGCCACCCTCGTCCTGCAGGGCCTGCACCGCACGTGGGAGCCGGTCGTCGACTTCGCCCAGCAGCTGGCGGCCGACCTCGGGCACCCCACCCAGGTCAACGCCTACATCACCCCGCCGCAGAACACCGGCTTCAGTGACCACTACGACGTCCACGACGTCTTCGTGCTGCAGATCTCGGGCGAGAAGCGTTGGCGCATCAGGCCGCCCGTGCACCCGCGGCCGTTGCGCGACCAGCCCTGGACCGACCGCCGTGAGGCGGTCGAGCTCGCTGCGCAGGCCGAGCCGCTCGTCGAGACGACCCTGGCCCCGGGTGACTGCCTCTACCTGCCGCGCGGCTACCTCCACTCGGCCACGGCCCTCGGGGGCGTGAGCACCCACCTCACCATCGGGGTCCACACCTGGAACCGGCACCACCTCGCCCAGGAGCTGGTGTCCGCCGCCCTGGCCAGGGCGGCGCAGGACCCCGAGGTGCGGGCGTCGCTGCCGATGGGCGCCGACCTCTCCGACCCGGCCGCCCTCGGGGCCGGTGTCGAGCTGGTCCGGGCGGCCCTGGCCCGCGCCCTCGAGGACGTCGACGCCGCCGACCTCACCGCGGCCATGGTCGCCGCCTCGCGCGGCTCCCAGCGCGCCGCACCCATGGGCCCGCTGGCCCAGCACGCGCTGGCCTCCTCCCTGCGCGACGACACCGCCCTGGAGGTGCGGCCGCACCTCGCGCCGACCCTCACCCCCGCGAGCAGCGGAGGGGCCGTCCTGCGCAGCCGGGCCGGCACCGTACGCGTGGACGAGGGCGACGTGGCAGCGGTCCGGTCGTTCCTCGAGGTGGGCACCGCGACGGCTGGTCACCTCGGTCTCGACCTCGCCCGCCGCCTGGTGCTGGCCGGTATCGCCGTGGCGGCGTGACCGCCGACCACTGCGCCACCGAGGCCCGGCTGCGAGCAGACCCCCTGCAGGGCTCCGCAGCTCCGGCGCAGCGGTGGCTGCTCGTCGAGCACCGTGGGCCGTGGGCCGTCAGGGCGCTCGACAGCACCGGCCTGTCCGGTGGGGTCGCGACCGCGCTGCACGAGGCGGCACTCGCGACACGGGGACGGGTGCTGCTCATCCGGCGCACCGGTCGGCGGCCACGCCGGGCGGTGCAGCAGTGGGCCGTGGTCGACCACGACGGCACCCAGCAGTGGGGCACCTGGCGCCGGCCGGAGGACCTGCTCCGCGCCGCCGAGGTGATGCTCGACGGGCCGGCCCCGCCAGCGCATGCCCGGCCGCCCCAGCCCCTCGTGCTCGTGTGCACCCACGGGCTCCACGACACCTGCTGCGCGGTCCGTGGGCGACCGGTCGCCGGGGCGCTCGCCGCCCGCTGGCCGGACCACACGTGGGAGTGCACGCACGTCGGCGGCGACCGGTTCGCGCCCAACGTGCTCGTGCTGCCCGACGGCGCCTGCTACGGCAACCTCGACGAGGACTCGGCCCAGGAGGTGGTGGCGGCCCACCTGCGGGGCGTCGTCACGGCTGCCCACTTCCGCGGGGTCTCGACCGAGCCGCCGGCGGTGCAGGCGGCGCTGTCCGCCGCGTTCACGCGGTACCGGCCCTGCGGCCTGGGCGACGTGCGGTCGGTGACTGCGGACCGGACCGGTGACGCCACCTGGACGGTCACGCTGCACGGGCGCGGACGGCTCCCGCTGCTCGTCCAGGCGGACGTCCGTCGGGTCGCGGCTCCCGCCGAGCTGCTGACCTGCCGCGCGCAGGCGCCGTCGTCGGCGTTCCGCTACGTCGTCGACGCGCTGCGCATCCCGTCGGCCGAACAGGCACCCTGACCGTCGCGCCGGTCGGCCCGACCGCCCGTCAGGGGGCGGGCGCGGCCACGCGTTCGGTCGACGGCTCGGTGGAGGCCGAGCAGGTCCGCGGCTCCGCGGTGGGAGTCGAGGTCGCGTCGCCGACCGGCGCCAGTGCCGGCGGTGCCGACTGCTCGATCCGCGACCCGTTGATCAGGGTGACGTCGTCATAGGCCGGCCGGCCCTCGATGACGTTGCGGAACTGGTAGCGCGTCAGCGAGGCGATCCGGCAGTCCTCCCCGAACGCGGCCACGTCGAACGCGGACGGCTGCCCGGTCAGCTCTTCGCCCTGGGCGCCGGCGAGGAAGTGGCTGAACGGTCCGCCGCCGGTGAAGGTGCCGACGCCGATCGTGTTGCCCTCCAGGCGATCGCTGTGCAGGTGCCCGTGGATCTTCACACCGGCCGCCTCGATCGCGCTCACCGCCCCGGGCTCGTGCCCGACGACGACGTCCGGCGCGGGCAGGTCGGCCATGGCCGCGGTGAACCGGGCGGCGGGTCCCTTCTGCTTCGCGGCGTTGTCGCGGTTGTCGTCGCCGAACCAGCGGGGGTCGTTGAACCCGGCGATGCGGACCCCGCCGATCGTCTGGACGGTGTAGCTGTCGGCGTCGGGCTCGAGCAGGACGACGTTGGGGACCTTGGCCAGGGCCTTGAGCACCTCGGTGTCGGTGGCCGAGCGGGCGTCGTGGTTGCCCTTGACGAAGAGGTAGGGCACGCCGAGGGAGCGGATGCCGTCGAAGAGTCCGGCCGCCTGCGCCTCGGCCACGGTGCCGAAGTTGACGAGGTCGCCGCTGTCGATGACGGCGTCGACGCGCTCCTGCTCGACGATTGTCTTCATCAGGGCGTACTGGTTGCCGCCGTGGATGTCGGAGACGAGCAGGAGCCGCGCGGCCACCGGCCGGCCGAGGGCCTGGGGCGCGTACTTGTCCTGCAGCGCCGACGACAGCGCGAGCAGGTTCTTCAGGTACGGCGTGGTCTGCTCCGCCCGCGTCTCGACGCCTTCGAGGAGGTCGGCGTTGCGCTGCACCGCACCGAGGATGCCGGTGGTCGTGAACCGGTCGAGGCGCTCGGGCCGGTAGCCGAAGCCGATGCTCGCGAACGTCACCCCGCACGCCACCACCCAGCAGGCGGCGACGGTGGCGAGCCGACCGGGCCGTGGCAGGTGCCGGGCCCAGCCGGTGTAGGCCCCGACCGCGAGGAGCACCACCAGGAGGGCGCCCGCGGCGAACCGCCAGGCCAGCCCGATGGCCGCGTGGCGCGCGGCCGCCTCGAGCTCGAGCGGGCCGGGCTGCAACGAGCGCACCGAGATGTTAGGCCGGGACAGCAGGTCGGTGATGTGCTCCTTGACGTGCACGTTCGCCAGCACCCCGGGCGTGGGGACCGGCGTCGCGAAGTCGAGGTGGATGTCGCCGAAGACGGTCGGGCTCTGGATCGTGCCGATGTCGTGCGGGTCCACCGACAGCCGCAGCGTGGCGCCGTAGTTGAGCGTGTCGACCGACGTGGGGAACAGGGTGGTCGCCGCCACCCCGCCGATGACGCACCCCACGAACAGTGCGAGGAGCGCCGTCACCCGGACGACGGTGCGCCGTGGAGCTCCCCGGCGCAGACCACCCCCGCGCCGTGGACGGTCCGCGGGCGTGCTCACCCACCCACCGTAACCGTCGAGCGGTCCGAGGATCGGCTGCCTACCCTGTCCGGTATGCCACGAACCCTGGGACCGCTGGACGGGCGCGACTTCGCCGCCGTGCTCTTCGACATGGACGGGACGCTGATCGACTCGATCCCCGTGGTGGTGCGCAGCTGGCTGCGGTGGGCCGACGAGGAGGGTGTGGACCCGCGCCGGCTCGTTGGCTTCCACGGCGTCCCGGCGCGGGGCATCGCCGAGCAGCTGCTGCCGCCCGAGCGGGTCGACGCCGCCGTGGCGCGCATCGAGGCCATCGAGACCGCCGACACCGACGGCATCACCATCCTGCCCGGGGCGCTCGACGCCCTGGCCGCCCTCACCGGCGACCTGGACCTCTGCGCGATCGCCACCTCGTGCACCCGGGTGCTGGCCGACGCCCGGATCGCGGCCACCGGCCTCCCGGTCCCGCGGGTGGTCGTGACCGCGAGCGACGTCGACCGGGGCAAGCCGCACCCCGACCCGTTCCTGCTGGCGGCGCAGCGACTCGGGGTCGACCCCGCTCACTGCCTCGTCGTCGAGGACGCCCCCGGCGGCCTCGAGGCGGCCCGGGCGGCCGGCTGCGCCACCCTCGCCGTGACGACCACCACCGAGCCCGCTGACCTGGTCGCCGACGCGGTCGTGGCGACCCTGGCGGAGGTGCGGTTCGCCCCGGCCGGCGGCCGGGTTCGACTGACGGGCGTCGTGGCCGCCGCGTAGGTTGGCCGGCATGGACGCTGACGTCATCGTCGTGGGCGCCGGCCTCGCCGGCCTCGTGGCCACCGCCGAGCTCGCCGACGCCGGCCGCCGCGTCGTGGTCCTCGACCAGCAGGGCCCGGCCGACCTCGGCGCGCAGGCCTTCTGGTCCTTCGGCGGCCTGTTCCTCGTGGACAGTCCGGAGCAGCGACGCATGGGGATCAAGGACTCCGCAGAGCTGGCGCTGCAGGACTGGCTCGGCTCGGCCGGGTTCGACCGGGCGGCCCCCGGCCCCGACGGCCGCCACGGCGAGGACCACTGGGGTGAGCAGTGGGCGCGTGCCTACGTCGACTTCGCCGCCGGGGAGAAGCGTCGCTGGCTGCACGACCAGGGCATGCGCTGGTTCCCGGTCGTCGGCTGGGCCGAGCGGGGCGACGGCACCGCCTCCGGCCACGGCAACTCGGTGCCGCGGTTCCACGTCACGTGGGGCACCGGCCCGGGGGTCCTCGAGCCCTTCCTCCGGCGGGTCCGCGAGCACGTCGCCTCCGGTCGCGTCGAGCTGCGCCACCGCCACCGCGTCGACGAGCTGGTCACCCACGACGGCGCGGTCACCGGGGTGCGCGGCACCCGTCTGGTGGCCGACGAGGCCGAGCGCGGCCACCCGACCTCCCGCGAGGCCGTCGGCGACTTCGACCTCAGCGCGCAGGCAGTGGTCGTGACCAGCGGGGGTATCGGCGCCGACCACGACCTCGTGCGCGCCAACTGGCCCGCCCGGCTGGGTACCCCGCCGGAGCACATGCTCACCGGCGTCCCCGCCTACGTCGACGGACGGATGCTCGCGATCACACAGGACGCGGGCGGGCACCTGGTCAACCGAGATCGCATGTGGCACTACGTCGAGGGCATCGAGAACCACGACCCGGTGTGGCCCTCCCATGCCATCCGGATCCTGCCCGGGCCGAGCTCGATGTGGTTCGACGGCAACGGAGACCGGCTGCCGCCACCGCTGTTCCCCGGGTTCGACACCCTCGGGACGCTCGCGCACCTGCGGGGCACGGGGCACGACCACAGCTGGTTCGTCCTCACGAGCCGGATCATCGGCAAGGAGTTCGCGCTGTCGGGTTCGGAGCAGAACCCCGACCTCACCGGGAAGTCCGTGCGCGACGTCCTCGGCCGCGCCCGGGCCGACATGCCGGCGCCGGTGCGGGCGTTCCTCGACCGCGGGGCGGACTTCGTCAGTGCCGACACCCTCGACGAGCTCGTCGACAAGATGAACGCGCTCACACCGGACGCCCCGCTCGACCGCCACCACCTCGAGCGCCAGATCGTCGAGCGAGACCGCCAGCTCGACAACGACTTCGGCAAGGACGCGCAGGTGACCGCCCTGCGCGGCGCCCGCCGCTACCGGGGTGACCGGCTGATCCGCACCGCCGCCCCGCACCGCATCCTCGACCCGGCCGCCGGGCCGCTGATCGCCGTCCGGCTGCACGTGCTCACGCGCAAGACCCTCGGCGGGCTCGAGACCGACCTGTCCGCGCGGGTGCTGTCCGCGTCCGGCGAGCCGGTGCCAGGCCTGTACGCCGCCGGTGAGGTCGCGGGGTTCGGCGGCGGTGGGCTGCACGGCTACCGGGCGCTGGAGGGGACCTTCCTCGGCGGCTGCATCTTCTCCGGCCGGGTCGCCGGCCGCGCCGCGGCCGCAGCCGTCGGCTGAGGCGCCGCAGGGCCATCGCGGCCGCCATCGGGCGATGCACCGTTCGGGCGGTCCGCGGCTGAAACGGCCCATGACGTAGCGCCGTGGGCGCTAGCCTCCCTGCGTCATACGAGGGGGGAGCCGCTGTGGGCGTGCTGTTGCGGGTGCTGGGACTGCAGGCCCTGGTTGCCGTCATCGAGCGGGCCTCGCCCCGCGCAGGTGCGGTCGCTGCGTTCCTCACGGTCCTGGTGGCCAACCTCGCGCCCCTGTACGCAGTCGCGACCGGTACCTGGCTCGCGGGTGACGTGCTCATCGCGTTCTGGCTCGAGAACATCGCCGTCTACTTCTGGCTCGTGTTCCAGGCGTTGACCGCGACGCGGCTCTACGACAAGCCGGGAGCCGTGTCCTTCCGCTCGGGCAGCGAGGTCACGCCGGTGACCGGTGAGGCGGCGCGGTGGATCGCCGTCGTAGGCCTGACGGGGATGCTGGGCTTCGCCTCGGTGCTGCACGGGATGTTCGCGATCTCGCTGGCGATGACCACCGGGACGCGCGGCACCCTGGCGAGCTTCCTGGTCCTGTTCGCCGTCGTGTGGTCGAGCCACGGCGTCGCCACGATCCTGCCCTGGATCGGTGGCGGCCGCCGGCACGACCCTGATGCGACGGCCGTCGGTGCCGACTCGAAGCGTCGGCTCGCAGTGCTGCACGTCTCCATCATCGCCACGTTCGCCTTCCTGCAGCTCACCGGTGGGATGAAGTCGCTCAACGCCGCGGTCGACCTGGGGTTCGGGGACTTCTTCCACGGCGGGCCGCTTCCGCAGGCGCCGACCATGAGCCTCGTCCCGGCGGTGGTGCTCATCGGCACCAAGCTCTTCGTCGACGTGCTCGGGCTCCTCGACCCCCGACCGAGCGGGTCCGTGTCGGCCCGCCGGGCTGAGGCAGACTCCACCGCATGACCGACGACGTGGCCGGAGCGCCCGGGCGCTCACGCCCCCAGCCGCCGCGCGCACGGTTGCTGGACGACCGCGACTTCCGGCTCTACTGGCTGGCCCGCACCGTGTCCGTCGGCGGCTCCCTCATCACCGTGGTCGCGATGCCGGTGCTGGTCTACACGCTCACGCGCTCACCGGGCCTGACGGCCGTCGTCACCACCCTCGACGCGCTGCCCTACCTCCTGATGGGCCTGTTCGCCGGCGCCCTCAGCGACCGGTGGAACCGCAAGCGCGTCATGGTGACCGCCGACCTCGCCAACGTCGTCGTCATCGGCTCGGTCCCGGTGGCCCACTGGCTGGGCGTGCTGACGATCCCGCACGTGCTCCTCGCGGGGTTCGTCGCGCAGAGCCTGTTCACCTTCTTCGACGGCGCCAACTTCGGTGCCCTCCCCGTCCTCGTGGGGCGTGAGCGGGTCGGGGACGCGAACGCCGCGATCTGGGGCGTGGGCGGGGTTCTCGACCTCGTCGTCCCGGCCGGTGTCGGGCTGGCGCTCGCAGTCGCCCACCCCTCGACCCTGCTCGCGCTCGACGCGCTGACGTTCCTGGTGTCGGCGCTGCTGGTGCGGGCGATCCGCCGTGCGCTGTCCTCGACCCGCGACAGCCTCGAGCCGCTGCGTCCCGCGGTCGTCCTGCGCGACGTGCGGGAGGGGGTGCGGTTCCTGTGGCGGCACGAGGGCGTCCGCTCCAACACCGTCATCGGCGGCCTGCAGTCGATCGCCGGGGCCGGGTTCGTCGCGCTGTTCGTGCCGTGGGCCGACCAGGTGCTGCACATCGGCACCTCCGGCTGGCGGTTCGGCCTGGCCTTCGCCGTGTGGGGTGTGGGAGGAGTGCTCGCCTCGGCCCTGGTGCCGAGGCTGCTGCGCAGGTACCCCGTCGCGAAGGTGACGCTCGGCGCCATACCTGTCTCCGCACTGGCCGGCATCGCCACCGCGCTCGCCCCGGGGTGGGTCCTCGCGAGCGTGGGCATGGTGCTCTGGGGCGTTGCCTACCAGCTCGTGCTCGTCACGTCGCTGACCTACCGCATGCAGGAGACTCCCGAGCACCTGCTCGGCCGGGTCAACACCGCCGGCCGCATGCTGTCGTGGGGGCTGGGCTGGACGCTCGGCTCGGTCGCGGGCGGTGCGCTGGCCGCGGCCACCGCGGTGCGTCCTGCCATGGTGACGCTGGTGTGCGTCGGGCTGCTGGCGGCGGCCTTCGCGTGGACGTCGCCGCTGCGCCGGATCGCCGCGACCCAGGCGGTCACCGGCTAGAGGTCGTCGCGCGGGGGTGGCTGCGCGAGGTGGCTGCCGGTTAGAGGTACTGGCCGGTCGGGCCGCCCTCGCCGAGGTCGGGGCGCACGCCGGGCACACCCGGGCCCGGCTGCTCGGGGTGGCCCGGTGGCAGGGCGCGACGCATCTGCGCGAGCTGCTGCTGGGCTGCCATCTGCTGGGCGAACAGCGCGGTCTGGATGCCGTGGAACAGGCCCTCCAGCCACCCCACGAGCTGTGCCTGGGCGATGCGCAGCTCGGCGTCGGTCGGGGCGTGGCCCTCCTCGAACGGCAGCGCGATCCGCTCGAGCTCCTCGATCAGCTCCGGCGCCAGGCCGTCCTCGAGCTCCTTGATCGAGCGGCGGTGGATCTCCGCGAGGCGCGCGCGCCCGGCCTCGTCGAGCGGGGCGTTGCGCACCTCCTCGAGCAGCTGCTTGATCATCGAGCCGATCCGCATCACCTTGGCCGGCTGCTCCACGGTGGGGTACCTCGCGCCTTGGGGGGGGGGGATTTGGGGCATTGGGCCGAAAGCCCGGGGCGGGTACGCCGTACGGGGTGGGGAAGCGGGCCATGGGCCGAAAGTCTGGGGCTGAGTAGGTGAGGGGGCTGAGGCTTCCGGGCCATGGGCCGAAAGTTCGGGGCCGGGTACGGCGTACCGGGTGGGGAAGCGGGCGATGGGCCGAAAGTTCGGGGTTGGGTACGGCGTACGGGGTGTGGAAGCGGCCCATGGGCCGAAAGTTGGGAGTCGGGTACGGCGCGGGGCTGGGTGCGGCGCAGGGAGGGGGCGAGTGGTCCACCGTGGATGCGGGCCCCCCSACCGGCACCCACGGTGGACCGGCTCAGTCGGCTCGTCGCGTCATCGCGGGAGCCTTGCGGATGGCGGCGTACGACAGCAGCGCCGCCACCAAGGGCACGCCCACGACCACCGCGGCCAGCGGCAGCCACGGGATCTCGATGATCGGGGCGCGGTGGACCTCGATGCCGGTGGCGGGGTCCCAGGTCTGGCTCGTGAGCGGGTAGGTCAGCGCGATGCCGGGCACCAGCCCGACGGCGATGCCGAGGACTGCGCCGATGAGGGCGACCACCGAGGCCTGCGCGGCCGCCAGCCGTCGGCGCGTACCCCGTGTGGCCCCGACCGCGGCGAACGTCCCGAGGTCGGCCCGCTGCTCCGCCAGCGACAGGGCGGTCGAGATGAGCGTGACGATGAGCAGCAGCAGGGCGAACCCGCCGAACAGCGCCAGCATCACGACCCGGTCGTCGCGCTGGAACCCGCGCTCGACGTACGCCTCCCCCTCGTCGCCGACCGCCTCGGACAGGGCGTCCTGGTCGGCGCGGCTGATGGCGCCGTCCGGGTCGCGCAGCAGCACCGTCTGCCCGGACACCGACCAGCCGCGGGCGCGGGCGGTGTCCGTGCTGACGAGGGCGCCCAGGCTCTGGCCGTCGAACGGCAGCGCGCCCCCGGCGGCCGGCAGCGAAGCCACACGCATGGGCCCGGGCTTCTGCATCCCGGTGGCGGGGTCGGTGGTGTAGCTGCCGGTGGCGACCTGCGCCGTGCCGGCACGGACGAGCTTCGGGTCGTCGAGCAGGATGCCGCCGTCGGCGACGACCGACTTCTGGGCGGCGGACAGCCAGGGCGCGGACGCGAGGTCGGCGGCCGACAGGACACCGACCTGGCGCATCCCGATGCTGCCCACGACGTTGCACACGAGCGAGGGGTCGGGCCGGGCCCCGGGCGCGCCGGGCAGCGCCCCCCCGGCGTCGACCATCCCGGCCGGCCCACCGTTGATGGTCTGCTCGGGCGTGCAGCCGGGCGGGACGACGTTGATCACCGGTAGGGGGTCGGTGTCCGTCATGCCCATGCCGGACGCCTGCACCACCCCGAGGGGGCTGACCACGAGGTGCGGGGTGACCCGGCGGACGATCTGCACCGCGCGGTCAGCGATGGCGTTGCTGTCGACCTCCTGGCCGTTGCCCGACTCCGCGGCCGCGTCCGACGGGTAGTAGTTGAAGAAGCCCTCGCCGGCCGCGGCCCGGGGCTGGTACTCCCGGCGTCGCTGCTCGGTGTCACTGGCGAGCCCGATGCTGAACATGGTGAGCGCGATCGCACCGGCGACGATCGCCGTGACGGTCGGGACGGACCGCGTACGGTGCCGCGCCGCGTCACGCGTGGCGAGGCGCGGCGCGACCGGGAGGCGGGAGGCGAGCCGACCGGCGCCGACGAGCAGGAGCGGCACGAGCAGCAGTGCGCCGAGCACCAGGGCCAGCCCCGTGGCGACGATGGGGATCTCCCGCTGCTCGGTGCGGACCGCCCAGAGCAGCCCGGCGCCGCCGGCGACGGCGACCACCGCACCGAGGACGGGCGCCACCGTGTTGAGCCGCGGAGAGACGCTCTGCCCGCGCATCACGCCGACGATGTCGAGCCGCCCGAGACGGGCTGCCGGGATCATGGCTGCGACCAGGGCGCTGAGCACCGAGCACACCACCACGAAGGAGACTGCAGCCACGGGCAGGTCGAAGTAGCGGTGGGTCGTCCACGGCCGGTGGTGCACCCACCACAGCTGGGCGAGCCGCAGGGCCCCGACGGCCAGGACGGCCGACACGACGGCGCTCCCTGCCCCCAGCACGAGGGCCTGGGCGAGCACCTTGCGCCGCAGCTGCCTCGTCTCGGCGCCGTTGCTGGCGGCGAGGGCCAGGGTGCGGCGCTGCCGGGAGGCGCTGACCGCGAACGCCGGGGCCACGAGCAGCGTGGTGACGATGAAGAGCATGACGGCACCGACTGCGACCAGGACGCGCAGCTGGTCCTGCTGGTAGCCGTTGAGCTGGCGCAGCTCCGGGGGCAGCTCGGCGTCGGTGGGCGGGTGCCGGACGACGTCGGCGCTGAAGACGCGCAGCCCGTAGGTGTTGAGCTGCTTGACCTCCGTGTAGGTCACGGGGGTGTCGCGCAGGACGAGCCACTGCCACGAGTACAGCGTGTCCTGGGCGATGGGCTCGGTCGTGACCACGTCGGGCATGCCGCCCCAGCCGTTGAACGCGCTGGCCGTGCCCACCACGGTGACGGGGTACTCCTGGCCGGCACTGGAGAGGGTCACCGCGCCGGAGGTGGGCATGCCGCGGCTGATGCCGTACGGCGTGACCACGACCTCGCGTGCGCCGGTCGCCCAGCGCCCGCTCAGCAGGTGGGCCTTGTCGCCCCAGCGCTTTGAGGTGTCGAGCACCATGAGGTCGGCGCTGACGGAGCGGTCGCCGATTCGATGGCGCAACGAGGTGGTGCCGACCCGGACCACCTCGCCACCGGTGAGCCGCTGGATCGCGGCGACGTTGGACGGCGCGCCTGAGCTGACGTCACGGTCGAAGCCGGGGATCGCCTTCGCCGCTCGGTCGGCCTCGCCGAAGGACATCGCCTGGTCGGGGTCCGCCCCCTGCTGGAGCGACTGGTTGTCAGGTCCGGTGACGGCGGCCCGGGCCGGTCCGAGCGACAGGGGGATGCGGTCGGCGCCGGTGACGGTCTCGGAGGAGGCGAAGGTGGCGATGCCGACGAGCAGGCCGGTGGGCAGCGCCACCATGACGAAGACGAGGATGCTGCGCCCCCGGTGGCGGCGGGCGTCGCGCCAGGCCATCCGGAGGGCGACGCGCCACGAGGCGCGCCAGCGGGCGAACCGCGAGCCGGAAGGGCCGCCGTCGGGACGCTCGGGGACAGAGCTCTGGGCGCGGGGCGGGGTGAGGGTGGTCATGTCCGCGCTCAGAGCGCCGGGTCGAGCAGGGCCTCGGCGGTCTGCGCCGAGCCGGTGCTGTCGACGACGACCCCGTCGCGGAGGAAGACGACCCGATCGGCCCAGGCGGCGTGCCGGGCCTCGTGGGTGACGAGCAGCCCTGCGGCCCCGTCGTCGCAGCGCTCGCGCAGCACCCGCAGCACGCCCTCGCCGGTGTGGGAGTCGAGCGCGCCCGTGGGCTCGTCGGCGAGCACCAGCCGGCGGTCGCCGACCAGGGCCCGGGAGATGGCGACCCGCTGCTGCTGGCCGCCGGACATCTTGTCGGGGTAGCGGTCGGCCAGCTCGGCGACGCCGACGAGCGTCAGCGCCTCCATGGCGAGCTTGCGGGCCCGGCCCACCCGTTGCCCGTCGAGCTCGAGCGGCAGCGCGACGTTCTCGACCGCCGTCAGGGAGGGGATGAGGTTGAAGTCCTGGAAGACGAACCCGACCCGACGGCGCCGCAGCCTCGCGAGCGCGTCGCCCTTGAGGGAGCCGAGGGCCTCGCCCTCGATGAGCACCTGGCCGCTGGTCGCGGCGTCGAGGCCGCCGGCCAGGTTGAGCAGGGTCGACTTGCCGGAGCCGCTCGGGCCCATGACGGCGACGAGCTCGCCGGCGTGGACGTCGAGGCTGACACCGGCGAGGGCCCGCACGGCGGTGCTGTCGGTGCCGTGCACCCGGACCACGTTGTCCAGGCGCAGGATCGGGTCGCCGGTGCGTGGTGCGCTGCCGGACGTGCCGAACGGTGTCTCGATGGTCTTCACTGGGCCCCCCTGGGCGTCGTCGTGGTGGTGCGGTGCGGTGCCGACGAGCTCCCGGCCGGGCCGGGCCCCTCGTCGTCGGCGGTGGGTACGGTGCGAGCTGCCCGGCGTGGCCGGCTCGCCTCGCGGACGAGACGGGCCTCGACGTGGTCGAGCCACCTGACCTCCGCCTCGGCCGAGTAGATGAGGTTCTCCAGCACGAGCAGCCAGGCGAGGTCGACGTTGCCGTCGTCGCCCTCGGCAGACTCGCGGTGGGTGGTGGCGCGCTGCTTGAGCCGGGTGAGGTCCTGCAGGTGGCGCAGCGTCGCGGTGCGTTGGGTCTGCACGACCCGGTGGACGTCGACCCCCTCGACGGTCACGGCGAGGGCGAGCTTGATGACGAGCTCGTCACGCGGGGTGGTCTCCCGGTCGACCGGTGACAGCCACCACTGGGCGACCTCGGCCCGACCGGTGCCGGTCAGCCGGTAGGAGATGCGGCCCTCGTCGTCGGCGCCGACCTCCTCCACGAGCCCGTCACGCTCGAGCCGGGCCAGCGTCGTGTAGACCTGCCCGACGTTGAGCGGCCAGGTGCCACCCGTGCGTGCCTCGAACTCCGAGCGGAGCTGGGCGCCGTACATCGGCTGCTGCGCGAGCAGTGCGAGCAGTCCCTGCCGGACCGACATCCGTGCCCCCTCTCGACCGGGGTGGCGGCCCGGCCGGTTGCCGGGCCGCCAGGTCCCCCTGCGGTGTCCCCTATACCGGGTATTGCGACCCAGTGAGGGAAGGTATACCGAGTATCAGGCGCGGCCGTCAAGCATCAGGCGGGTGTCGGCAGGTCCACCGGCACGTCCACGGGCAGGAGTGCGGCCTCGCGGGCCGGGCGCTGCCGCCGCAGCAGCGGCTGGGCGGCGAGCGAGAGCGCCAGGGCACCGGCGGCGGCCCCGACGGTGACCCCGAACGCCGCGGTGTGCCCGTGGCTGTCGGCGAGCCGGCCCGCCACGGCCGACCCCACGGCGTACCCGAGGCCGGTGGCCGCCGCGAGCAGCGTCATGGCGGTGCCCACCTTCGCGGGCGGGGCGCTGCGCTCGCCCATGGTGAAGTTGCTGATCATGTAGGGCGCCACGACGAACCCGAGCACCAGCACGACCAGCACCAGCGACTGCAGCGACCCGACCGCGAGCAGGGGCAGTGACAGCACCAGCAGGCCGGCTGCCGCGACCAGCATCCGCAGCGGGAAGCCGAAGCGCTCGGGCACCCCGGCGATGGCGAGGCCGGCGGCGACGCTGCCGACCCCGAGGACCGCGTGCACGAGCCCCGCGATCCCCGCGTGGCCCTCCGCGGTGGCCAGCACGCTCGTGCCGGTCTGCACCGAGCCGAAGAAGGCGCCGATGAGGCCCTGGGCGACCATCAGCACCGCCAGCGTCGCGGACATGACCCGCACCCGCGGCTGCCCCTCGCGGCGCGGGGTGTGGGCGAGGCGTGCCGTCGGGTGCAGGGCGAACGCGCCGCCGAAGCCGACGAGCAGGACCGCGGCCACGACCAGCCCGGCGCCCGGGTCGGCGAGCAGGAGCAGCAGGCCGAGCAGGGCCGGGCCGAGCACGAAGGTGGCCTCGTCGGCCGCGCCCTCGTACGAGAACGCCGCCTCGACGAGCCGGTGCTGACGCGCCCCGGCTCCCCGGGTGATGGGGCGCCAGCGGACGCGGGCCAGGGGACCGATCTGCGGCAGGAAGGCGCCGGTCGCGCCGGCGGCCGTGGCGAGCACGGCACCGGAGGCGTCGGAGCGCGCGAGGGCCACCAGGGCCAGCAGGCCGAGGCCGCCGAGCACGGACTGGACGAGCACCACGGGCCGCTGCCCGACGCGGTCGGCGAGGGCCGCCGCGACGGGGGAGCAGACGGCGTTCGCGACGGCGAGGGAGCCGGCGGCGAGTCCGCCCGCGGCATACGAACCGGTGGTGCCGGACACGAGCAGCAGGGCGCCCATCTGGCTCATGGCCAGGGGCAGCCGGCCCACGAAGGCGATGACGACGTAAAGGGGGCCGGCCAGGCGCAGCAGCTGGCGGTAGGAGGCGATCGGTGACACGGGCTCAGGTCCTCGGGACGGTGCCGGGGTACGGCGAACGGGCGTGCGCCGAACCCGCCTCCGAGGCGCACAGGAACCCTGAGCATTCCGGGCGAGGGCCTCAGCTCAGCGCTGCGGCCACGGGCACCGGACGCCTCATTCTACCGGTGCGGAAGGGGTGCCCCGGTCAGCCGGCAACAAGCACCACGGCGAGGGTGACCGCACCCGGCAGCGCCTGGACGAAGAGGATCCGGTGGCTCGCGGTGGCGGCGCCGTACACCCCGGCCACGACCACACAAGCCAGGAAGAACACCCGGAACGCGAACCGGTGGTCGGCCGGACCCACCAGCCCCCACAGCAGGCCGGCCGCGAGGAACCCGTTGTAGAGGCCCTGGTTGGCGGCGAGCGCCCTGGTGGACTCGGCGAACTCCGGTGTCAGGCCGAAGGCAGCCCGGCCGCGCGGGGTCGTCCACAGCAGCATCTCTAGCACGACGATGTAGGCATGGAGGGCCGCCACGAGGGCCACGAGGACGACGGCGAGGGTGCTCACCCCCGAAGCGTGGCAGGTGGTGCCGTGGCTGTCAGGGCGTGAGCAGGATCTTGCCGATGTGGCCGCTCTCCTCGAGCTCGCGGTGGGCCGCGGGGGCGTCGGCGAGCGCATGCGTCGAGTGGACGACCGGCCGCACGCGGCCGTCCTCGACCAGCGGCCAGACGTGCTCGCGGACCGCGGCGACGATGGCGGCCTTCTCGTCGGCGGGGCGCGCCCGCAGGGAGGTGGCGATGACGGCGCCGCGCTTGCGCAGCAACAGGCCGAGGTCGAGCTCGGCCTTCGCGCCGCCCTGCAGCCCGATGACGACGAGGCGTCCGCCGGGGGCCAGGGCCTCGACGTTGCGGGCGAGGTACTTGGCGCCCATGTTGTCGAGGATGACGTCGGCCCCGGCACCGCCGGTCGCGGCCCTGACCTCCTCGACGAAGTCCTGCTCGCGGTAGTTGACGAGGATCTCCGCCCCGAGCTGGCGGCACGCCTCGAGCTTGGCGGCTGACCCGGCGGTGACGACCACGCGGGCGCCGACCTCGCGGGCCAGCTGGATGGCCATGGTGCCGATGCCCGACGACCCGCCGTGGATGAGCACGGTCTGGCCGGGCAGCAGGTTGGCGGTCATGAAGACGTTGCTCCAGACGGTGCTGACCACCTCGGGCAGCGCAGCGGCGTCCTGCAGGCTCACGCCGTGCGGCACGGGCAGCAGCTGGCCGGCGGGCACGCAGACCAGCTCGGCGTAGCCGCCACCGGACAGCAGGGCGCACACCTGGTCGCCGACCGCCCAGCCCTCGACGCCCGCGCCCAGCGCCTCGACCGTGCCGCTGACCTCGAGACCGGGGTACTCAGGGGCTCCGGGCGGCGGCGGGTAGTGGCCCAGCCGCTGCATCACGTCGGCACGGTTGACCCCGGCCGCCGCGACCCGGACCCGCACCTCGCCGGCCGCGGGCTCGGGGTCGGGGACGTCCGAGAGGACGAGGGCGTCGGCGTCACCGGGCTGGGGGATCGTGATGGCCTTCATGGGTCGAGCCTATGGCGGGCGTCCTCGAGGTCCGCGGGGGTGTCGACGTCGAGGGTGCCCGGCGCCTCGAGCGGGACGACGGCGGTCCGCAGTCGGTCGAGCACCCGCATGAGCGGGGCGCCCTGGGGCGGGTCGGGTACGGCGTCGCGGAGGGCATCCGCCCGGTAGGCGGCGAGCAGCGGCTGCAGCCGTCCGCCGGCGTCGCGTCCCACGACCGCGTCGACATCGGGCTGGCCGGCCAGCTGTGCCACGAGTGCGGGTGCCGGTCCGGCGGCGTACGGCATGTCCCCGCCGAGCGCGACGACGACCGGGTCGCCCACGTGGACCAGCGCTGCGGCCAGGGCGGCGACGGGGCCGCCGCCCGGCGGCTCCTCGCGGCACCAGCGGACCGGTCGCGACAGCTCGCGCGGCTCGCCGACGCAGACGACGGTCCAGGTGGGCGGCAGGCCGCGCACGAGGTGGTCGAGGACGGTGGTGGGGCCGAAGGCGGCCCGGGTCTTGTCGCCGCCGAAGCGGGTGCCGGCCCCTCCGCAGAGCACGACGGCGGTCACGGTGGTCACGCCCGCCATTGTGGTGGTCTCAGCCGGCGGCGTCCGGCCTGCGGGCGGGGCAGGTGGTCGAGGCGACGTACTCGAAGTGCCACCACTCGTTGTCGTAGGTGCGGCAGAGCCCGTACGCCGACCCGTGCTCCTCGAGCCAGGACGCCACCGCCGCGGGGTGCACGTCCACGGCGTACCCCTTGACGTGCGCGGACCGCAGCGGGGTGAGCACCCAGCGACCGGCCTCGGCCTTGGACCCGTAGGTGGCGACGGCGCGGTCGAACAGCACCTGCTGGTACTGCCGGCTGCGCCAGGCCGAGCGGACCTGCGGCGCGAGGCCGGCGGACCGCGCTGCGGCGAAAGCGCGCTCGAACGCCCGCGCCGCCGGCTGCTGCATGTTGGTCAGGCCGGGCACCGGGGCGCTGAAGGCGATGCTGGTGGTCGGTTCGGGGATGCGGTCGGTGACCACGGGGGCGAAGCTCGTCGCCGCCGGCGAGTGGTGGGGCTTGGACGAGGCGTGGGGGCGCGCTGCCCTGGAGGTGGACCGTGGCGTGGCGGCGCCCGAGGGCACGGCTGCGACGGGCTGCGGGCCCCGACCCTGGGCCGAGGCGTCGTCGGCGGTGGCGTCCCCTCCGTGCCAGGCGGCATACCCCGCCGTGCCTCCCCCGACGAGGAGCAGCGAGACGGCGATGGTGACGGTCCGCCGCAGGCGCTGCCGCCGTCGCCGCCCGGTGGACACGTGGGTCGTCGTCATGGTCTCCCCCCTTTCCGACCACGACAGTGTGGCAGGACCCCCGGTCGGATCAGCGGACCCCGCCGATGCGTGCCGTCAGCGTCGCGGCCACGCGGCCGACTGCGGCGACGAGCCGCTTCCGCTCGGTCTCGTCGACCTCGTCACGCGGGAAGGTCAGCGCGACCCCGGCGACCGGGTGGCCGGTGTGGTCGACGACCGCGCGGGCCACCGATGACAGCCCCGCACTGACGGAGTCGTCCTCGACGGCGTAGCCGCGGGCCCGGACCGCGGTGAGCTCGCGGCGCAGCTCGCTCACCGTCGTGGGTCCGTGCCCGTCGCGCTGGACGAGGGAGTCCTTGTGCGGGAACAGCGCCCGCACCTGGGCAGGCGGAAGCTCGGCCAGCATCGCGAGGCCGCTTGCGGTCAGCGACGCGGGCAGCCGCACGCCCACGTCGGTGACCAGCAGGGGCCGACCGGGAGCGCGCTCCTCGATGACGTAGAGCACGTCGCGTCCGTGCAGCACCGCGAGGTGGGCGTTGTGGGTCGTGGAGTCGACCAGGCGCCCGAGCAGCGGCCGGGCGATGCGCTGCAGCGGCGCCTGCCGCTGGTAGGCCGAGCCGAGCTCGAACGCCGCCACCCCGAGCCCGTAGCGGCGCTCCTCCTCGAGGTGGGTCACGAAGCCGTGGTCGCGCAGTACGGCGAGCAGGTGGTAGGTCGTCGACCGCGGCAGCCCGAGCTCACGGGCGATGGCGCCCGCCGGCAGGGGCTCGGTATGGCGCGCGAGCAGGGTGAGCACCTCGAGGGTGTGCCGGGCGGCGGGAGCGTTGGCCACGCGTCAGGCACCCCAGCGGTAGCGGCGTTCGGGACGGCCTGCCGACCCGTAGCGCAGCGACACCTCGGCCTGGCCGATGCTGCAGAAGTACTCGAGGTAGCGCCGCGCGCTGACCCGGCTGAGGCCGACCTGCTCGGCGGCCTCGGACGCGGACAGGTTGTCGGTGGCGCCGCGCAGGGCCGACTCCACCAGGCGCGCGGTCTGCGGGCTCATGCCCTTCGGCAGGGCCGCGGCGGTGGGGGCGGCGCCCCCGCGCGACAGCACCCGGTCTATGTCCTCCTGGCCGCGGACCTGGGCGGCGGTGAGCGCGTCGCGCTGCGCGGCATACCGCTCCAGGCGCTCGCGGAGGTCCTCGAAGCCGAACGGCTTGAGGACGTAGTCGACGACGCCCTGGCGCAGGGCGCCCCGGACGGCGTCGGCCTCCTTGGCCGCGGTGATCACCATGACGTCGCACTCGTGACCGGCCCGGCGCAGCTCGCCGAGGACGTCGAGGCCGAACTGGTCGGGCAGGTAGAGGTCGAGCAGCACGAGGTCGGGGCCGAGCTCACCGGCCGCGGCGACCGCGTCCGCACCGCTGTGGCAGGTGCCCACGACCTCGAATCCCTCGACGCGCGAGACGAACCCGGTGTGCACCCGCGCAACCATGAAGTCGTCGTCGACGACGAGGACGCGGATCACCGGTTGGCCCCCGCCGGGGTCGCCACCGGCGCGATGCCGAGCTGCGCCACGAACACCGCGCCGCCCTCCGGCGACCGCGCGAGCTGCACCTCGCCCCCACGTCGCTGGCACACCAGCCGGGTCAGGGCCAGGCCGATGCCGCGCTCGCCGGCCGTGGCCGCCTTGGTCGTGAAGCCGTGGGCGAAGACCTCCTGCGCCACCTCGGGCGGCACCCCCGGCCCGGAGTCGGACACCCGCACCTCGACGCTGGACGCGTCCTGGCGGATGGTCACCTCGACCCACTGGCCGGTCGGGCCGCTACCAGGGCCGTTGCCGGGGATGCTGCTCACGGCGTCGATCGCGTTGTCGACGAGGTTGCCGACGACGGTCGCGACGTCGGCGGAGTCCTCGGGGTCCAGGCGGTCGAGCGAGGTCTCGTCGGACACCCGCAGGTCGGCGCGACGCTCGGAGGCGAGCGACGCCTTGGCCATGAGCAGGGCGGCAACGGCGGGGTCGCGGACCCGGCTGTTGACGAGAAGGTCGAGGGACTGGCGACGCTCGGTAACGGCGTCGACGTAGCGCACGACCTCGTCGTACTCCCCGAGCTGGATGAGGCCGCTGATGGTGTGCAGCTGGTTGGCGAACTCGTGGGTCTGCGCGCGTAGCAGCGAGGTGGTGCTGCGGAACGAGCCGAGCTCGCGCTCGAGGTTGGCCAGGGCGGTGCGGTCACGCAGCGTGGTGACCGTGCCGAGGTGGCGGCCGTCGCGGGTCACGCGCATGCGGTTCATGACGAGCACCCGGCCGCGGCGGATGACGACCTCGTCGCGAGGGGAGTCGTCGTCACCGTCACGGCCCGTCACGCGGCCACCGTCGCGCGGGCCGTCCGGGCCGGTGCCGGTGAGGACGTCGAGCAGGCGGCCCTCGACCCGCAGGTCGCGCAGGCTCATGCCGGCGGCGTGCCCGGGCAGGTCGAGCAGGCGGCGGGCCACGTCGTTGACGAGGGTGACCCGCTGGTGGGGGTCGAGCGCGATCACCCCCTCCGCGATCCCGTAGAGCAGTGCCTCACGGTGCTCCGCCAGCCCGGTGATCTCGTGCGGCTCCAGGCCGAGGGTCTGCCGCTTGATGCGCCGGGCGAGCAGCCACGAGCCGGCCACGCCGAGCGCCAGGGCGATGCCGAGGTAGGTCAGCAGGTAGGACGAGGCGCCGCGCAGCCGCTCCCAGACCGAGGGGAAGTCCTCGGTGATCATCACGGTCCCGAGGTGCTCGCCGACGTGTCCCTTGGCGAGGCTGAGGACCGGCACCTGGCTCACCAGCATCCGGTCGCCGTCGAGCTGCATGACGCCTGACCAGCTCGCGCCGGTGCCGACGGACCTCGCACCCAGCGGCAGCGGCCGGGTCTCCATGGACGGGTCGGTGGAGACCCGGACGTTCTCGTCCTCGTCGGCGATGGTCACGGTGGTGACGCGCGACTGCGTCACCGTCTGCAGGGCGAGCGTGGCCAGGCCGGTGCGCTGCTCGGGCAGGTCGAGGTTGTAGAGGACCAGCGGGTTGGCGGCCAGCTGCTCGGCCAGCGCGGACACGCGGCGGCCCTCGACGCGGTTGAAGGTGGCCTGCGACTGGGCCAGGGACACCGCGCCGACGCTGACGAGGACGACGGTGATGATGCCCAGCTGGAGGAAGAGCAGCTGCCCGGCCAGCGTCCGCCGGCGCAGTGCGCGCATGACCACTATGAACTCAACCTTCTCTGGTGACACAAGGGCGACGAATCGCCCGCGGGGCGAGCACGATCATCCCGCTCGACCCACTCCACGCGAAAGAGGCCTCAACGATGAGAGCTCGATTCACCGGTCTGGCTGCTGCGGCAGCCGTGGCCTCCACCTTCCTCGTCGCCGCTTGCGGCGCGACCGCCAACCAGGGCACCGGCACCTCGGCCAGCAACGACGGCAAGCCCGCCAGCGGCCTGCAGATCATGGTGCCCAACTCGCCCGGCGGCGGCTACGACACCACTGCGCGCACCGCGGCCAAGGTGCTCGAGTCGTCGAAGATCACCAGCTCCGTCCAGGTCTTCAACCTCCCGGGCGCCGGTGGCACCGTCGGCCTGCAGCGCGTCGTCAACGAGAAGGGCAACGGCAAGCTGGCCATGCAGATGGGCCTCGGCGTCGTCGGCGCGGCCTACACGCAGAAGTCCAAGGCCACCCTCAACGACACCACCCCGATCGCCAAGCTGATCGAGGAGGCCGGGGCGATCGTGGTCCCGAAGGACTCGCCCTACAAGGACATCAACCAGCTCGTCGCCGCGTGGAAGGCCGACCCGAAGAAGCTCGCCGTCGGCGGCGGCTCCTCCCCGGGCGGTCCCGACCACCTGCTGCCGATGCAGCTGGCCAAGGCCGTCGGCATCGACCCCAAGCAGGTCAGCTACGTGTCCTACGACGGTGGCGGCGAGCTCCTGCCCGCGCTGCTCGGCAACAAGATCGCGTTCGGTGCCAGCGGCTTCGGCGAGTTCCTCGACCAGGTCGAGGCCGGCGACGTGCGCGTCCTCGCGGTGACCAGCGAGAA
This sequence comes from Pedococcus sp. 2YAF34, assembly GCF_052114585.1. Classification (NCBI taxonomy): domain Bacteria; kingdom Bacillati; phylum Actinomycetota; class Actinomycetes; order Micrococcales; family Intrasporangiaceae; genus Pedococcus; species Pedococcus sp. 2YAF34. The sequence continues at coordinate 9,106 of NZ_JBFRFA010000049.1, read as the reverse complement.
GCCGATCGACGCGCTCAAGGACGTCAAGACGCTCAAGGACCAGGGCATCGACCTGGTGTTCACGAACTGGCGCGGCATCGTGGCCCCTCCCGGCATCTCCGACGCCGACAAGAAGGTCTGGGTCGACGCCCTGACCAAGATGCACGACTCGCAGGCCTGGAAGGACGAGGAGGCCAAGCGCGGCTGGACCGACGCCTTCGCCACCGGTGACGAGTTCAGCACCTTCCTCAAGGACCAGGACACCCAGGTCGCCGAGATCCTCAAGCAGCTCGGCCTCGCATGAGCCAGCAGCACCCCGAGACCATGGGGACCGGCACGTCCGACCCGGCGGTGGCGCCCGGCGCCACCGCCGCGGCGGTCGGGACCGGCGGGACCAAGGACCGCGCGCAGTACGGCCTGTGTGCCGGCCTGGCCCTGCTCGGCGCCTACGTCCTGTTCGACGCCAGCCGGATCGGTGCGGTGTCGAGCAGCAACGACCCGGTGGGCCCCAAGCCCATGCCGATCCTGCTCGGGGTGCTGCTGCTCGTCGTCGCGGCCTTCTACGCCGTCGACATCGCCCGAGGCGGCCACGGCGAGGCCGAGGAGGGTGAGGACGTCGACCTGTCGACCAGCGTCGACTGGCGCACCATCGGCATGCTCATCGCCGCCTTCGCGGTCAACGCGCTGCTCATCGAGCCACTCGGCTGGGTCATCAGCGGAGCCCTGCTCTTCTGGGGCTCGGCGTTCGCCCTCGGCAACCGCCACCACATCCGTGGGCTGGCCGCCGGAGTCGCGCTGTCGCTCATCACCTTCTACGCCTTCGCCATCGGCCTCGGCGTCAACCTGCCCGCGGGCATCCTGCAGGGAATCCTCTGATGGACAACATCACCAGCCTCATCGGCGGTTTCGGCGACGTCCTGTCGCCGATGAACCTCCTCATCGCCCTGCTCGGCGTCACCGTCGGGACCGCCGTCGGCGTGCTGCCGGGCATCGGGCCGGCCATGACGGTCGCCCTGCTCCTGCCGATCACCTACGGCATGGCGCCCGTCGAGGGCCTGATCCTGTTCGCGGGCATCTTCTACGGCGGCATGTACGGCGGCTCCACGACCTCGATCCTGCTCAACACCCCCGGCGAGTCCGCGTCGGTGGTGACCGCCATCGAGGGCAACAAGATGGCCAAGGCCGGACGCGCCGCCCAGGCGCTTGCGACCTCGGCCATCGGGTCCTTCATCGCCGGCACCATCGGCACGCTGGGCATCGTCTTCCTCATGCCGCAGGTCGCCAAGTTCGCGATCAGCCTCGGTGCTCCCGAGTACCTCGCGATCATCCTGCTCACCTTCACCGGGGTCACCGCGGTGCTGGGCGCCTCCCGGGTCCGAGGCCTCGCCTCGCTGCTCGTCGGCCTGACCATCGGCGTCGTCGGCATCGACTTCGTCACCGGTCAGCAGCGGCTCACCGGCGGCCTGCCCCAGCTCGCGGACGGCATCGACGTCGTCGTCGTGGCGGTCGGCATCTTCGCCGTCGGCGAGGCCCTGTGGGTCGCGGCGCACCTGCGGCGCAAGGCGGGCGAGGTCATCCCCGTCGGCCGTCCGTGGATGGGACGCAGCGACTGGTCCCGCTCGTGGAAGCCCTGGCTGCGCGGCACCCTGCTCGGCTTCCCCTTCGGCGCCATGCCCGCCGGCGGCGCCGAGATCCCGACCCTGCTGTCCTACACCGCCGAGAAGAAGCTCTCCAGGCACCCGGAGGAGTTCGGCAAGGGCGCCATCGAGGGCGTGGCCGGCCCGGAGGCCGCCAACAACGCCTCCGCCGCAGGCACGCTCGTGCCGATGCTCGCCCTCGGCCTGCCGACCAACGCCACGGCCGCGATCATGCTGGCTGCCCTCCAGGGTTGGGGCATCGAGCCCGGCCCGCTGCTCCTCACCAAGGAGCCGGCGCTCGTCTGGGCGCTCATCGCGAGCCTGTTCATCGGCAACACCATGCTGCTGCTGCTCAACCTCCCCCTCGCCCCCGCCTGGGCCAAGCTGCTGCAGATCCCGCGGCCCTACCTCTACGCCGGCATCCTGTTCTTCGCCTCCATGGGTGCGTATGCCGTGAACAGCCAGCCGTTCGACCTGTGGCTGCTGCTCGCGCTGGGGCTGCTCGGGTTCGCGATGCGGCGGTTCGGGCTCCCCGTCCTGCCGCTGATCGTGGGCGTCATCCTCGGCCCACTCGTCGAGCGCAAGGGGCGGCAGTCGCTGCAGCTCACCGGCGGCGACCTCTCCGGCCTGGTCGGAGGATCGGTGGCGTGGGTCTGCTACGTCCTCATCGTCATCGCCCTCGCCTGGCCCCTCGTCGGCCTCGTCCGCAGCCGCCTCGGGCGCTCGGGCGGCTCGGGTGACCACCACGACGGCCCCGGCAGCGGCGACGGCCAGGGCCCCGACGCCCTGGCGAGCGCCCGCGCCGGCTACAGCTTCAACTCCCCGGAGGCCTGACATGACCGTGCTCGTGGGCTTCGTGCCCAACCCCCTGGGCGAGTCCGCCCTCACCGCTGCCGTCGCCGAGGCCCGGCGGCGCGGCGAGCGGCTCCTCGTGGTCAACATGTCCCGCGACGACGTCCTCGTGGACGCACGTCGTGCGGGTGAGGAGCAGCTCGAGCGGGTGCGTCGCGACCTCGAGGAGCTCGCGCTCGAGTTCGAGGTGCGCCAGATCGAGGAGGGCGGCGACGCGGCCGAGGTCATCCTCGACGTGGCCCGGGAAGAGAAGGCGTCGGTGATCGTGATCGGCCTGCGCCACCGGACCCCGGTGGGCAAGCTGTTGCTCGGCTCGGCGGCCCAGCGCATCCTGCTCGACGCGGACTGCCCTGTCCTGGCCGTCAAGGCAGGATGAGCGCATGAGCGAGGGAGCTGGCACCCACGGTGACGCGACGAGCCCGGCCACGGCCGACCTCTACGACGAGCACGGAGAGGACCTGCAGTCCTGCGCGGTCCAGTTCCGCAGCTACGGAGGCCATCGAGCCTTCCACGGGGTGATCAGCACGATCCGCTGCCACCGCGACAACGCGCTGCTCAAGGCCCGGCTGGCCGAGCCGGGCGAGGGGCGGGTGATGGTCGTCGACGGTGGGGGCTCGCTGGAGTCAGCGCTCATGGGTGACCTCATCGCCGGCTCCGCGGTCGAGAGCGGGTGGTCCGGCGTCATCATCAACGGCGCCGTCCGCGACGTGGTCACCCTGCGCGACCTGCCGCTCGGCGCCCTGGCCCTGGGCTCCAACCCTCGCAAGAGCTCCAAGGAAGGTGTCGGCGAGCGCGACGTCACGGTGTCGTTCGGCGGTGTCGACTTCGTGCCCGGCCAGCAGCTCTGGGCCGACGAGGACGGCATCCTCGTCACCCGCGCCTGAGTCCGCCGCGCCCCCGCCGCACGGAGGGGCACATGGTCAGGGGTTGGTCAGGAACCAGGCACTTCCGTCCCATACGTCACACCTCGGGGGCTACCCTCGGCGCGACCCGAGGAGCTTCCATGACCATCTCGCGCCCCCGCCCCGCCGCGCTCGCCGCCCTCACCGCAGTGCTCGCCGCGGCGGTCACTGCAGCCTCGGTCACCCCGGCGGCAGCCGGCCCGACCGCGTCCGGTGACCTCGAGCGTGCGGCCTCGACCACGGGGGTGCCGCGCACCACGGTCGCCTCGACGGGACTGGCGCCATTCGGCCCGACCGGCGGCCCGCTCAGCCGCTCAGCCGGCACGGCGTCGACCGACGCGACCACCACGACGACGACCGACCTCACCTCCAGCATCGCGACCAAGCTCACCACGCGCGCCAAGGACACCCGGCTGGGTACGGCGTGGAGCGGCCAGGTCGTCGACCTCGCCACCGGGCGCGCGGTGTGGTCGAGGAGCACGACCACGACGCGCCTCCCCGCGTCCAACGAGAAGCTCATCACCGCATACGTCGCGATGAAGTCACTCGGTGGCGGCGCCACGCTCACCACCTCGGTGCTGCAGGGGAGCCGCTACAAGAGCTCGGTCTACCTCAAGGGTGTCGGTGACCCGACGCTCACCTCGGCCCGGCTGAAGACGATGGCCTCGACGGTCGCCAGCACGTACAAGGCGCAGGGCATCACGGCGGTGAAGGTGTTCGTCGACGACTCGCTCTTCCCCGCCCCCACCAACGCCACCGGCTGGAAGGCCGAGTGGGTGCCGTCGGAGGTCGCCCCCGTCCGGGCCCTGGTCGTCGACCAGGTCAACGTCATGGACACCTCCGTCAACGCCGGCTACGTGCTCGCCAACCAGCTCCGGTCCTACGGCCTCACGGTCAACGGCGTCGGTCGGGCGGTCGTGGAGACGGGCTCGACGACCGTGGCCGGCTCGACCTCGCCCAGCGTGGGGTCGATGGTCCAGGCGATGCTCAACCTCAGCCAGAACGACTACGCCGAGGCGCTCTTCCGCCTCGCCGCCCTCAAGCGCGGTTTCGCCGGTGACTGGACCGGCGCGAGGGCCAACGCGCTCCAGGTGCTGCAGCGCTACGGCGTCTACACCAAGGGGCTCGTGTTCTACGACGGCTCCGGCCTCTCGCGCTCCGACCGCATGCCGGTGACGACCGCGCTGTACCTCGTCAAGAAGATGCGCACCCAGCCCGACGTCAACAGCGTGGTGTTCGCCTCGCCGGGCATGCCGGTGGCAGGCGTCTCCGGCACGCTGGAGAACCGCTTCACCACCGCGCCGACCAGCTGCGCCCGCTCCATCGTGCGCGCCAAGACCGGCAGCCTCGACGACGTCGTCACGCTGAGCGGGATAGCCCAGGGCAAGGACGGGCGCGAGCGGTTGTTCTCGCTGTTGGTCAACGCCAACACGGCGACGGCCGGCGCCCGCGCCGCGGTCGACGCCCTGACCGCCACCGCCACCGGCTGCTACTGAGCCGACCCCCGCCGACGCGAGCACGGTCTCGCATGCGAGACGGTATGGCGCGTGCGCGCCTCCCGCACCGCGAGCGGCTGCGCTGCAATTGAAGGCATGACCGCCACTGCCTCCAGCCCTGACACCACGAGCAGCCGGCCCACCGCGTCCGTGACCGTCGGGGTGGGCGCCCTGTCCTTCGAGGACGTCGTCGCCGTGGCCCGGCAGGACGCCCGGGTCGAGGTCTCGCCGGAGTCCCTCGCCGAGGTGCGGCGCACGCGCGCTGTCATCGACGCGCTCGCCGACGACGACCAGGCGCACTACGGCGTCTCGACCGGCTTCGGCGCGCTCGCCACCCGGCACATCCCCGTCGAGCTGCGTGCCCAGCTGCAGCGCTCGCTGGTCCGCTCGCACGCCGCCGGGTCCGGCCCCGAGGTCGAGCGCGAGGTCGTCCGCGCACTGATGCTGCTGCGCATCTCCACGCTGGCGACCGGGCGCACCGGCATCCGCGAGGAGACGCTCACGACCTACGTCGCCATGCTCAACGCCGGCATCACCCCTGTCGTCCACGAGTACGGCTCGCTCGGCTGCTCCGGCGACCTCGCCCCGTTGTCGCACTGCGCCCTGGCACTGATGGGCGAGGGTGTCGTCCGCGACGCGTCCGGTGAGAAGCTGCCGACGGCGGAGGCCTTCGCCGCCGCCGGGATCACTCCCGTAGAGCTGCGGGAGAAGGAGGGCCTGGCCCTCATCAACGGCACCGACGGAATGCTCGGCATGCTCGTGCTCGCGATCACCGACCTGCGGATGCTGCTCAAGGTCGCCGACGTCACGGCGGCGATGAGCGTCGAGGGCCAGCTCGGGACGGACGACGTCTTCGCCGCCGACCTGCACGCCCTGAGGCCACAGCCCGGCCAGGCGCTGTCGGCCGCCAACCTGCGGAAGGTGATGCAGGGCAGCGGGATCCGTGACAGCCACCGCGACCCCGAGGCCTGCACCCGTGTCCAGGACGCCTACTCGCTGCGCTGCTCGCCGCAGGTCGCCGGTGGCGTGCGCGACACGGTGGAGCACGCGGCGCGGGTCGCCGGGTACGAGCTGGCGTCCGCCGTCGACAACCCTGTGGTGACGCCGGACGGCCGCGTCGAGTCCAACGGCAACTTCCACGGGGCGCCGGTCGCCTACGTCCTGGACTTCCTCGCGATCGTCGCTGCCGACCTCGCCTCCATCTCCGAGCGGCGCACCGACCGGTTCCTCGACGTCTCCCGCAACCACGGGCTGCACGCCTTCCTCGCCGACGACCCCGGCGTCGACAGCGGGCACATGATCGCGCAGTACACCCAGGCCGCGATCGTCTCGGAGATGAAGCGGCTCGCGGCACCGGCGTCCGTCGACTCGATCCCCTCGAGCGCCATGCAGGAGGACCACGTGTCGATGGGGTGGTCGGCCGCCCGCAAGCTGCGGCGCTCCGTCGACGGGCTCACACGGGTGCTGGCCGTCGAGCTGCTCACGGCGGCCCGGGCCCTGGAGCTGCGGGCCCCGCTCACGCCCGCACCGGCCACCGCCGCCGTCGTCGCCGCCCTGCGCGCGGCCGGTGCCCCGGCCCCCGGCCCAGACCGGTTCCTCGCCCCCGAGATCGAGACGGCGGTCCGGCTCGTCGCCAGCGGCGAGGCCCTTGCCGCGGCCGAGGCCGTCACCGGCCCCCTCAGCTAGCCCACGCCATACCGAGATGGTGGTGAACCGTCGCCATCGCCCGGACGACCACGATCTTCCACCACCTCGACGAACACCCGCTCGACCACCCGCCCGTACGAAGCCTGAAGGAGAACGACATGGAAGGCGCCCGTCCCGTCCGCGCACCCCGCGGCACCGCCCTCACGCACGCCACCCACTGGGGTGCCGAGGCGCCCCTGCGGATGCTCATGAACAACCTCGACCCCGAGGTTGCCGAGCGTCCCGACGACCTCGTCGTCTACGGCGGCACCGGCCGGGCGGCCCGTGACTGGAAGTCGTTCGACGCCATGGTCCGCACGCTGTCGACGCTCAAGCAGGACGAGACCATGCTCGTGCAGAGCGGGCGTCCCGTCGGCGTCATGCAGACCCACGAGTGGGCGCCGCGCGTGCTCATCGCCAACTCCAACCTCGTCGGCGACTGGGCCACGTGGCCGGAGTTCCGCCGGCTCGAGCACCTCGGGCTGACGATGTACGGCCAGATGACGGCCGGCTCGTGGATCTACATCGGCACCCAGGGGATCGTGCAAGGGACCTACGAGACCTTCGCCGCCGTCGCCGAGAAGCGGTTCGGCGGGACGCTCGCCGGCACCCTGACCCTCACCGGTGGCTGTGGCGGCATGGGTGGCGCGCAGCCGCTGGCCGTCACGCTCAACGGCGGCGTCTGCCTCATCGTCGACGTCGACCCGGCCCGCCTGCACCGCCGGGTCGAGCACCGCTACCTCGACGAGGTCGCCGACTCCCTCGACGACGCCATCGAGAAGTCGTTGCAGGCCAAGGCGGACAAGCGGGCCTGGTCGATCGGCGTCGTGGGCAACGCAGCCACGGTCTTCCCCGAGCTGCTGCGCCGCGGCGTCGCCATCGACATCGTCACCGACCAGACCTCGGCCCACGACCCGCTGTCCTACCTGCCCGAGGGCATCGACCTCGACGACTGGCACGAGTACGCGGAGAAGAAGCCGGAGGAGTTCACCGACCGGGCCCGTGCCTCGATGGCCAAGCACGTGCAGGCGATGGTCGAGTTCCAGGACGGCGGCGCCGAGGTCTTCGACTACGGCAACAGCATCCGCGACGAGGCTCGACAGGGGGGCTACGACCGCGCGTTCGAGTTCCCCGGGTTCGTGCCCGCCTACATCCGACCGCTCTTCTGCGAGGGCAAGGGCCCGTTCCGCTGGGCTGCCCTCTCCGGCGACCCGAAGGACATCGCCGCCACCGACCGTGCCGTGCTGGACCTGTTCCCGGACAACGACCGGCTGCACAAGTGGATCCGGGGGGCGCAGGAGCGGATCGCGTTCCAGGGCCTGCCTGCCCGCATCTGCTGGCTCGGCCAGGGGGAGCGCGACAAGGCGGGCCTGGCGTTCAACGAGCTGGTCCGCACCGGCGAGGTGAGCGCGCCGATCGTCATCGGCCGCGACCACCTGGACACCGGGTCGGTGGCGAGCCCCTACCGCGAGACCGAGTCGATGCTCGACGGCTCCGACGCCATCGCCGACTGGCCGCTGCTCAACGCCCTGGTCAACACCTCGTCCGGGGCCAGCTGGGTCTCCATCCACCACGGCGGTGGTGTGGGCATCGGCCGGTCCCTGCACGCCGGCCAGGTCTCCCTCGCGGACGGCACCGACCTCGCGGCCCAGAAGCTCGCCCGGGTGCTCACCAACGACCCGGCGATGGGCGTCATCCGGCACGTCGACGCGGGATACGACATCGCCGAGCGCACCGCGGCCGAGCAGGGGGTCCGCATCCCGATGCGCGAGGGCTGAGGCACCCCGCCCCCGGCCCGCCCCGACCCGCGCCAACTTTGGGTGCTGCAGCGCGCGCATCCGCGAGCGTTCCGGCCCCTAAAGCTCGGGTGGGAGCGGGGCGGAGCTTGGGGTTGGGTCAGCCGGTGGGTTCGGTGACGTCGGCGACCTGGGCGTCGAGCACCCGTACGAGGTCGTCGGCCTGGAGGGTTGCCGCGACGCCGTGGGCGCCGGCCCCGATCGACAGGGGCCGGCCCGTCAGCGTCGCGTCGGCGACGACGGGCCACGCCCGCGTCGACCCGAACGGCGTGATGGTGCCGCGCTCGTACCCGGTGACGTCCTTGGCCGTCGCCGCGTCGGGCATCGACATGCGGTTGACCCCGAGCAGGGCTCGCAGCTTGGGCCAGCTGATCTCGCGTCCGCCGGGGACGAGGATGAAGAGGTAGTCGTCCTCGGCGCGCCGCACGACGAGCGTCTTGACGATGTCGCGGGGCTCCACGCCTCGTGCCGCGGCGGCCTCCTCCAGTGAGCCGACCCTGCCGTGGCGGGTGATGGTGTGCGGGATGCCGCTCGCCTCCAGCGCTGCCGCGGCCCGGGCCGCACCGTCGTCGCTCATGGGACGAGGGTAGGCGTCGCGCACCCGGTACGGCGCGGGGCYGGGGCTTGCGGGCGAGTGGCCGAAAGTTTCGTGCTGAGTAGGGCGCGGGGCTGGGGCTTGCGGGCGAGTGGCCGAAAGTTTCGTGCTGAGTAGGGCGCGGGGCTGGGGCTTGCGGGCGAGTGGCCGAAAGTTTCGTGCT
>NZ_JBFRFA010000048.1:0-22580 GCF_052114585.1 Pedococcus sp. 2YAF34 | reverse complement strand
AGGCCTTGGCCTGGGCGCCGGTGGTCAGCTCCTGGCCGGCGTACTGCGACAGGTAGGGCTTGATCGCCGGGTCCTCGATCGCCTTGCCGGACGGCATCGTGATCTTCTGGTCGGCGAGCTGGCTGTGCACGTTGTCCGTCACGAAGTTGTTGGCCCAGGTCAGCAGTCCGCCTGCGACCAGGAGGACCGTGGCCACGATGAAGCCGGCGGCCGTGAGGAGGGTGTCGAGGGTTCTGCGTCGCATGGTTCTCATCTCCCGCTGTTCGGGGTTCGCGGCCCCGGTGGTGTTGCCCTGGTTGGGCATTCCCAGCATCGAGCCCGCGCGCACCTGCGTGGTGGGACCATCGTCCCCACCGCGCTGTGGTCAGTGTCACAGCGGCCCGCGCATGCGTACCCGGTGGTCGGCACCCGCCTCCGATCAGCGGAATTCGTTGCAGCGCAATGGGGTTCGTATCGCGGACGCCCACTCGGGTGCCGTGAGGGCGTACCCGTAGGTGTCCAGCCACCGGCCGGTCCGGTGCAGGGCGTCGGCCCGGGCATGCAGCTCGCGCCGGAGTCCCACCCTGTCCATGAGGCGCCAGGAGGGCTCGTTGTCGGCGAAGCAGGTGGCGACCACCCGGTGGAGGCGCAGGTCCTCGAAAGACACGCGCAGCAGCTCTCGCACTGCCTCGGTGGCGTAGCCCCGCCCGCTGTGGGCAGGGTCGAGGACCCAGGCAAGCTCTGCCTGCAGCCCCCGGCCGTGCGGTGCGGCCTCCGCCTGCGTCCAGGCGTCCTCGACACGGAGCATGAGGTCGCCGACGACCCGGCCGCCATGCTCGATGACGAGGGTCGTGGCGAGGCGCTGCGGGTCCGCGAAGGTCCTGCGGTACCGAGCGGGGTCCGACGGCAGCTCGGTCAGCCAGCGCCCGACCTCCTCCCGGCGCCGGAAGGCGAACGTCGCGTCGGCATCTGCGCGAACCGCTCGCCGGATGGTGAGGCGGTCCGTGGCGCGCGGCCAGGCCACACGGCCCAGAGGGTCGGGTGGGGCGGTGGCTGCCGCGCCGCGGCTCTCGACGGAGAGAGTGCCGCGGCTCTCGACGGAGCGAGTGCCGGGGCTGTCGACCGAGAGGAGGGGCGCGGCCAGGTCCCTGAGGCCGTTGAGGACACCATGGAGCTGCGACTGGTCGGCGATGGGTCCGGTCAGGGTGGTGGTGCCGTCCGGGTGGTGCCTGATGACGAGGCCGGCCAGCCGGGCTGACCAGTGGGCGTCGAGGTGCCCGTCGACGCGGACCTCGTAGGTGGGGCTCATGGCTGGGTCCCGAGGAGGGCCGGGGCCGGCGTGCGACGGCTGGTCTGGGCGGGGCTGCGCCGGATGGACCACTCGGCGATGGTGAGGTTGATGACCCAGGCCGCCCCTCGGGAGGCGTCGAGGGCCAGGGCGCCGTGGCCGAGGAGGGCTCCCCCCACGCCTTCGGTGAACGCCTGGGTCCCTGCCGCGAGGGCGATGGCATAGCTGCGCGTCATCCACGCGCGGTGCGCGGCGACGTCACCCCGCCGGATGGCGGCGACGCCGAGGGCGAGGCCGGTGACCATGGCGGGGGCGAACACCAGCCGGAGCACGAACAGCAGCGGTCCTGAACCCGGCTGGGGCGGGAGGAACACGGCCAGCCAGAGTGCCGAGCCCGCCACCGCGGCACCGGCGACGACCGCGACCCGTCCTGCGCTGCGGTGCCAGCGGGGGTGTCGCCGGCGGACGGCGGGCGCGAGCTGGACGGCGCCGAGGAGGGCGTACACGGCTGCGCCGCAGATGTGGACGACGACGGGCAGCGGGGAGGCGGTGAACCTCGCGTCGGCCGGGATCAGCTGTGGGCCACCGGCGAGCTCGACCAGCCTCGCCGTGCCTGCGAGGAGCGGTATGGCCGACAGTGCCACGAGTGCGACCGGGACGCGCCACCCCGGCTGCCGGCTCGTCATCGCACCGGCACCGCAGGCCGTGCCGGCGCCGTACGGGTGGTGCTGGCCGGGTGGGCGGCTGCACCGCGCTGGTCGCGCCACAGGGACAGGCCGAGGCCGATCAGGGCGAGGCCGGTGGGGACGGCCAGGGGACGGTTGAAGGACTGGGGGAGGAAGGCGAGGGCGGCGGTGGCGACGTTGCCCACGGCGAGGAGCGCGGCGGCCCAGCGGTTGAGGACGCCGGCACGGAAGGTCGCGACACCGAACAGCAGGCCGCCGAGCACGTAGAAGGCGCCGGTGACGGCGAAGACGGTGGTGAGGGCGCCGATGTCGCCGCCGGCGCTGCCCTTGAAGGCGGCCGCGATGACGTCGCCGGTCCAGGCCGGGTCGGTGCGGGCGGTGGTGGGGAGGGCGAACGCAGCCATGAAGGTGGCGGCGAACATCATCAGGAAGCCGGCGGAGAGGGCGAGGTACCCGACGAGGGCGACGATGCCTGCCTTGGCCTGCTGGCGCAGGTACATGCCAGTGAGGCCGACCAGGACGAGGGCGGACATGACGGTCTTGGCGGTGTTGCGGACGACCCAGTCGGCGGTCGTGGCCGACTCGACGGTCATGGCGGGGTGCTTCACCTGGACGGCGATGTAGATGGCTCCAGCGGCGGCGGCGGCGATGCCGGCGCCCTGGCCGAGACGGGCGGTCGAGACGTTCATGGCGGGTTCCTTCGGTCAGGTGGTCGGCGGTGGTGCCGACTGGTCCGAAGGTAGGAACAGCAGGGGTGAGGGCGAATCACCATCGGTGGTGACCCGGGTGGTGATCCGCGGACGGGCGGCGACCCGGATTCTGGTCCCCGGCTGGTCAGAGGTGGCCGAGCTCGCGGGCGCGTTCGACCGCGGCGCGGCGGGTGTTGACGTCGAGCTTGGTGAAGATGTGCTTGGTGTGGGTACGGAGCGTGTTCACCGACACGTAGAGCTCACGGGCGATGTCCGGCCCGGTGAGGGTCGTGGCGAGCAGGCGCAGGACGTCGAGCTCTCGTTCGCTCAGCGCGTCCGCGACGCCGGTGTCGGCGGTGGCCGCGCCCGGGAGGTACGTGGCGTGCCTCAGCGTGCGGGCGTGTGCGGCGGCTGCCGGGTGCCGTTCCGCCGCGGCCAGGAGCTGCTCGAGTGGCTCGCCCTCGTCGAGGAACAGCCGGACGAACCCGTGCGGGACACCCAGGCCGAGGGCGGTGGCGAGCTCGCCCAGTGCGGCTGCGCGCTGGCCGCGAGCATCGTGCAGGAGGGAGCGCAGCAGGTGGACCTCGACCACGGTGGCCCCCCGACCGCCCGCCCCGGCGCCCGCAGCGATGGCGGTGAGGCGCGACTCGGCCTCGCCGAGACGGTCGGCCGCGGCCCCGGGGTCGGGGTCGGCGCGCTGCTCGGCGATGAGCAGTCGGACGTACGTGAGCTGGTTGAACTCCTCCAGGTAGCCGCCCGCGACCTGCTGGTCGACACCGGCCGTGGTGGCCCACTCGCGGGCGTCGTCCAGGAGTCCTCGAGCGATGTGGAGGCGGGCCCGCTGCGCGGCGAGGGGGCGGATGTCGGGGAAGAAGCCGGGGACATACCGGTCAGCGGAGTGCTGCAGCAGGCGCAGGGCTGCGTCGAGGTCTCCCTGCGCGCGGTGCAGGCGAGCGGCGGTCATGGGCAGCCGGTACCGGTTCTCCAGCAGGGACGCGGTGTCACCGAGCGCCGAGGCGGCCCTCAGGTGCTCGCCGGCGGGGTCGAGGTGCCCCTGCTCGACCAGGACGTCCGCCAGGCCGACGTGGAGGTCGCCGAGGGTGGCGAGTGCGGCACCGGGGTGGTCCTGGGCGCCTGCGAGGGCGCGCTCGAACAGGCGTCGTGCCTCGTCCGGGCGCCCGCGGGCGACCCACATGCTGCCCAGCGGGACGGTGCCCCCGAACTCGTCGGCGACGTCCCCGGCCGCCGCGAGGCTGCGCACCGCCGTGGTGAACGTCGTCACCGCCTCACCGAGGTCTCCTTCGGCCCAGGCGGCCATCCCGAGGAACCCGGCCGCGCCACCCCGGGCCATGTGGTCGTCCGGGCCGGCCAGGTCCAGGGCGCGGTGGGCGTGCCGCTTCGAGGCGTCCGTGTCGCCCCGTGCCTGGGCGGCGGAGGCGCGGAAGATGGCGATCGTCGCCGGCAGGGTGCGCAGCTCCTCGCGCGTTGCCGCTGAGGCCTGCGGAGCCGGGACGGGCGGGTGTGCCTCGTAGGCGCTCCCCGCGTCCGCCAACCAGGCGTCGACGCCGTCGAGGTCGCCCTCCACGAGGCGGGTCCACGCGCGGTACGTCGCCAGCAGGGCCCGGTCCTGGACTGCGTCGTCGGGCAGCGCGGTCAACCACTGGCGCAGCAGGCCGTCCCGCCGTTCGCGCCGCAGGTCCGGCAACGCCCACTCGACGAGGCCCGCCGCGTGGGCCGGCTCGGCCGCAGCGAAGGCGTGGCGCACCGCGTCCAGCGGGCGGTCGCGCGCGGCGTACCAGACGCTCGCAGCGTGGTGGAGCAGTGGGACCCGGTCGGGGTGGTCGGAGAGGAGGCGGGCCCGGAGCGCTTCGACGAACAGGTGGTGGTACCGGTACCAGGTGCGCTGGTCGTCGAGCGGGACGACGAACAGGTTGCCCCGGTCCAGCGCCTCCAGGACGGCTCCGCCGTCGCTGCGGCCGGTCAGTGCGCCGGTGAGGGAGCCCGTGAGCTCGTGCAGGACGGAGGTGTCGAGGAGGAACCGGCGGACGTCGGCGGGCTGGTGCGCGAGCACCTCGTCGACGAGGTAGTCGAGGACGAAGCGGTTGGTCCCGGTGAAGTCCTGCACGAAGCCGGTGCTGTCCTGCACCCCTTGCAGTGAGAGGCCGGCGAGCTGGAGCCCGGCGACCCACCCCTCGGTCCGGTCGGCGAGCGCCTTGACGTCGGCCGGTGGGAGCTCCAGCCCCATGACCCGGTCGAGGAACGAGGAGGTCTCGTCCTCGGTGAACCGGAGGTCGGCGGCCCGCAGCTCGAGCAGCTCTCCTCGGGCCCGGAGGCGGGGGAGTGGCAGCATCGGGTCCGCCCGGGTGGCGATGGCGAGGGTCAGCTGCGGTGGCGCGTGCTCGAGCAGGAACGCCGTGACGGCCTGGGCCTCCGGCGACTCGACGACGTGGTAGTCGTCCAGGGCCAGGACCGTGCTGCCGGTGTGGAGGTCGAGGTCGTTGACGACGCTGGTCAGGACGGCCAGGGCGGGTGGGTCAGCGTCGTCGGCCATGAGGCGCGAGGCGTCCGGCAGGTCACGCACGGATGCCAGGGCGGCCACCACGTGCTCCAGGAGCCGGGCCGGGTCGTTGTCCGCCTCGTCGAGGGACACCCAGGCGACACGGCGGTCCGGGTCGTCCGAGTCGCGCAGCCACTGGGCGAGCAGCGTCGTCTTGCCGAACCCGGCGGGTGCGGAGACCAGCACGACCCGGGGCAGCGCGGTGGCGAGGCGGTCGATGAGCCGACGGCGCGGGACCAGGTTCGGGCGCGCGACAGGCAGGCGCAGTTTCGTCCCGAGCACGGCCACTCGTTGAGTCTAGGAGCCGGGATGCGGCACCCGGTGCGGAGGCTTCCCTGGTCGCGGCGAACCGTGGCGGTGGCCCGCGTCGCTACTTCACCTCCGAGCGCAGCACCGTGACCAGGCCGACCACCAGCGGGGCCACCAGCCACGCGGCTGAGGTCACGGCGAGCTGGGCCCACTGCTGTGCGCCGAACCCGCCGTGGAACAAGGCGCCCTGGCTGTAGGTGGGGTCGACCCACGGTTGCGCCTTGCGGAACCAGTCCTGGCCCATGGCCAGGAACGTGAGCAGGGTCGGCGCGACGAAGGCGTAGACGAAGTAGGCGACGATGGCGCCGGCGGACGCGCGGACGAGGACACCGAGCATGAAGCCGACGGCCACCAGGAGCGTGTTCGCGAGGGAGTAGTAGGCGAGGTCGGCGGCGGTCTGGTCCCAGACGGGGTCCACGCCGTGGATGGTGGTGCCGGCGAGGTTGCCGATGGCGCCGAGCGGGAACGCGAGCACCATGGCGACGACGCCGACCAGGAGCATGGCGATGCCCTTGGCGACGATGACGCGGCCGCGGTGCGGGACGAGGGTGAACGTGGTCAGCCCGCTGCGCTGGGTCCACTCCGCGGTGACGGACAGGAGCGCGATGAGCGGCAGCAGGATGCTCATGGGCTTGCCGATGGCCAGGGTGAACGTGCCGTAGCTGAGCTGGTCGGCCGGGGCGAAGGCGATGACGAGGACGGTCGCCGCGACAGCAGCCAGTCCGGTGCCGACGAGCAGCCAGAACCCGGAGCGGGTGTCGAAGGACTTGCGCAGCTCGACGGCGACGAGTCGGCGCACCGGGATGCGTGTCGGTGCGCTGGCCGCGGTCGGTGTGGGGGTCGGCGTGCTGGTCGACGTGGTGGTCGACGCGGTGGTCGACGCGGCCGGTTCGGACTGGACGGTGGTGGTCATGCCACGTCTCCTTCGCGTTGGGTCTGGGCGGTGATTTCGAGGAACATCTCCTCCAGGCCGGCGCCCTCGGCGGGGCGCAGGTCCAGGAGGGCGAGGCCCGGCACGCGCGGCGTGCTGGCCGACGTGTTCGGGGTCGGCATCGACGCGCAGCGTGGTGATCCCGGCGGCGCTGCGGACCCCGTGGTCGGTGTAGCTGGTGCCGACGGCAGCCAGGGCCTCGGCCAGCGCCTTCCCGTTGCGGGTCTGCACGAGGGTGCCGGTGGTGGCGAGCAGGTCGGCCTTGGTGCCCTGGGCGGCGATGCGGCCGTGGCCGATGACGACGAGGTCGTCGGCGATGACCTCGATCTCGTGCAGCAGGTGGGAGGACAGCAGGACGGTGCCGCCGCGGTCGGCATGGCCGCGAAGGAGGTCGCGCATCCAGCGGATGCCGGCCGGGTCGAGCCCGTTGGCGGGTTCGTCGAGGATGAGGACCTGTGGGTCGCCGATGAGTGCGGTGGCGATGCCGAGGCGTTGGCGCATGCCCAGGGAGTAGTCCCGCACCCGCCTCCGGGCCTCGGTGTCGGTGAGGCTGACCCGGGCGAGCATCTCCTGGACCCGGCTCCCCGGCAGTCCCATGGTCTGGGCGGCGAGGGTGAGGACCTCGCGCCCGGTGCGTCCGGCGTGCTGGGCGGACGCGTCGAGCAGGACGCCGACCTCCCTGCCCGGGTTGGGCAGGTCGGTGAACCGGCGCCCGAGGACGGTGGCGGTGCCGGCTGTCGGCTTGGTCAGGCCGACCATCATCCGCATGGTCGTGGACTTGCCTGCGCCGTTGGGACCGAGGAACCCGGTGACCCGTCCTGGGCGGGCGGTGAAGGTGATGTCGTCGACGGCGACGGCGGAGCCGTAGCGTTTGGTGAGTCGTTCCACGGTGAGCATGAGCGGGTCCTCTCGGAGGCAAGGGCGGCAGGGTGCTGCCTACGATTGGGGTGGGGTGGTGGTCAGGGCGTTGGACTTGAAGCCCTTGACGATGAGGTAGATGCCGAAACCGAGCTCCCAGAAGAACTCCGGCGCAGCCGAGAGGCTCTGGACCGCTCCACCGGGCTCGATGAGGTGCAGGAGGGCTGCGGAGCCAGAGGCGACGATGAGAGGCCCGCCGATGAGGCCGAGGACGGCGAGCCGGCGCGGCACCAGGCCGGTCCGGAACATCATCCAGCCGAGGATGCAGCCGTTGCCGACACCGACGACGAACTGCGGGCCGAGGTTGAAGGTCCAGTGCTGCATGGCGAGGAACGCGTCCCCGACGGTGGCCAGGCCGGCGGTGGCCTGCTCGTTCGCAGCCGCATAGTCCTGACGCAGGGTGACGACCGTGAGGACGGCAAGGATGCCTACACCGATGAAGACGCTCTCCATGATGCGGGCGGCGATGAAGCTGAGGCCGAGGTTGGGGTACCGGCTCTTGACGACCGTGTACAGGGCGGTGGCGCTGCCGATGTTGGCGATGATGAGGATCGCCTCAGCGAACGCGCCCCAGAGGACGCGGGAGTCCTGTCCGGGCCCGGTGACGTAGTTCCCGTCGAACAGCGGCGGGTAGAACCAGACCTTGGCCGAGATCGAGGTCACGTAGGTGAGGACGAACATCCAGCCGACGATGGTGGCGGAGCGGCGCCTCGGGTCCGCGACCGGCTGGTGGTCGACGGTGAGGGCCTGCTGGGTGGTGGCCATGTCATTCTCCTGGTTCGGTGGTGGGAGGGGTTGTCGTGCCGGGGTGGGGGTCCTGCTGGTGCAGGGAGAGCAGGGTGATGCCGATGTCGCCGAGCTGACGGAGGAGCCCGTGCAGGGCCGCCTGGTCGGCGACGGGGCCGTGCAGGACGGTGGTGCCGTCCTCGAGGGCGGTCAGGGTCATGCCGTCGAAGCGGGTGGCCCAGTGGGTGCCGAGCTGTCCCTGGAGGCGTATCTCGTACCAGGCTCGGTCGCGCCCGGTGGGGGCTGGCTGGTGCGTCATGGCTCTCCCTGGGGACTGGCGCCTGGTGGGCGCTGGCGGCGGTGGTTCGGTTCGGTACGCCGCAAGCTAGGAGCGCATGTGGTGAGCAGCCATCACCGCTTCTGGTGAACATGGAGGGGACCCTGATGGGTCTGGTGCCGGGCGCGGCCGCTGCCTACCGTGGAACGGCGGTCCCGCCCCGGCTGGCCGCCTTCGCCCGGGGAGGCCGCACATGCAGGACTCGACCACCGCAACGGCTCCCGGGTCCGTTCCGAGGGACCACGTCGGCTGGGGCTTCGTGGTCCTGTACACGCTGTCCTACCTGGGCACGTGCCTGCTGTTCATCGCACCGCTCGCGGTGACCCTGGCCCTGAAGGTGAACGACCTGGTGGGCAAGGATGCCGCTCCAGCCAGCCTTGCGCTGGTCGCCGGCGCCGGGTCCGCGGTGTCGCTGGTCGGCAACCCGTTGTTCGGCCGCCTGAGCGACCGGACGGCGTCGCGGTGGGGCATGCGCCGCCCGTGGATGGTCGGCGGCCTGGTGGTGGGGACGGCCGGCATCGTGGTCGTCGCGACCGCGACGAGCGTCGCCACGGTGGTGCTCGGGTGGTGCGTCGCCCAGCTGTTCTTCAACGCTGTCCTGGCGGTCCATGTGGCCGTCCTGCCCGACCAGGTCCCCACGTCGCAGCGCGGCATGGTCTCGGGTGTCCTCGGCGTGTGCCTGCCCGTCGCCTCCATCGGCGCGACCTTCGTCGTGAAGCTCTTCTCCGGACACGAGCTGGCCATGTTCCTGCTGCCGTGCGCAGTCGGCGGCGTGCTCATCCTGGTGTTCGCCGCGAACCTGGACGACCGACGGCTCGCGGCCGAGGTCAGGCCGGCATGGACGCTGCGGGACGTCGTGGACACGTTCATCGTCAACCCGCGCCGCCACCCGGACTTCGCCTGGGCGTTCCTCAGCCGGTTCCTGCTCGTCATGGCGTACGCGTTCCTCACGACCTACCAGGTGTACTTCCTGCTGGACCGCCTGCACCGCGCCGAGGCGGACATCCCCGGCCTGGTGTTCCTCGGGACGCTTGCGCAGTCGTCCGCGGTCGTCCTGGCGTCGCTGGTCGGCGGGCGCATCTCCGACTGGGTCGGGCGGCGGAAGGTGTTCGTGTGCGCTGCCGCGCTCGTGTACGCCGTCGCGATGGTCCTGCTCAGCCTCGCCACCACGTTCGCCATGTACATGGTGGCGGTCGCCGTCAGCGGGGTGGGGTTCGGGCTGTACTTCGCCGTCGACCTCGCGCTGGTCACCGAGGTCCTGCCCGACCCGGACCACGCCGCCAAGGACCTCGGCGTCTTCAACTACGCCGGCGCGCTCCCGTTCACGATCGCGCCCGCGTTGGCGCCGGGCATCCTCTCCCTGGGGGCGGGCAGCTACAGCGTCCTGTTCGCAGCAGCAGCGGCGTGTGCTGCTGCGGGAGCGTTCGCCGTTCTCCCGGTGAAGGCGCTGCGCTGAGGGTCCGCGGCCTTCGGCGACCATGCACCGGTCGTCACGGTCAGTCGCGGTCAGTTCGCGGTCAGCTCGGCGTCAGATCTCGTTGCGGTTGAGCAGGTCCAGCTCCCGGGCGCGGCTGACGGCGGCGCGCCGGCCGCTCACGCCGAGCTTGGTGTACACGTTCCGCGTGTGGGTCCGGACCGTGTTGAGGGACACGACGAGGTGGCGTGCCAGCTCGGGCCCGCTGAGGTCGCTGGCCAGCAGGCGCAGGACCTCCAGCTCGCGTTCGCTGAGTGGGTCGACGAGGGGCTGGCGTGGTCGGCGGCCCTCGGCCCGTGCGGGTGGGGCTCCTGCGGGCACGCAGGCCGCGAGCAGCGTGCTCACCCATGGCGTCCGCTGCTCCTGCTCGCTGAGCAGGCCGACGAGATGGGGCACGTCGACGGCGTGGTCGGTGAACGGGCGGACGAGACCTTCCGGACTGCCCACCCTGACGGCGGACCGCAGGTGGTCCGCGGCTTCGTCGTGGTCACCGGCGGCGCGGGCGGCGCAGGCCTGGAGCACCGCGATCTCGAGGAGGCTCCCGTGACGACCGGCCGCCTCAGCCGCGGTGCGCAGCCGCGACAGGAGTGAACGCACCTCCTCGAGACCCGCTCGCCCCCTCGCGCGGTTCTCGGCCAGCAGGAGCGTGGCCAAGGTGATGTGCTCGTACTCGCGCAGGTAGGTCGGCTCGTCGTCCGGCTGCACCTGGTGGATGGCCGACCACATGCGGGCGTCGGCGAGGCGCCCTTGTGCGATGAGCAGTCGTGCACGGGTGGCGTGCACGG
Organism: Pedococcus sp. 2YAF34; assembly: GCF_052114585.1. Classification (NCBI taxonomy): domain Bacteria; kingdom Bacillati; phylum Actinomycetota; class Actinomycetes; order Micrococcales; family Intrasporangiaceae; genus Pedococcus; species Pedococcus sp. 2YAF34. Next base: position 11,901 of record NZ_JBFRFA010000048.1, on the reverse strand, counting down.
GACGGAAGTCCGGTTTGAAGTCGGGCACGTAGAGCCGTTCGGCCTCGTCCAGCAGGGAAAGTGCCTCGTCCACGTCACCTCGAGCCGCGCGTGTGCGGGCCATGGTGACCCGGACCTGCGAGGCGTGTTGCGGCAGGCCGGCGCCTTCGCCCAGCTGCTGGGCTCGGCGCAGGTGGGTCTCGGCCTCGTCGAGCTGACCGCGCTCGAGGGCGACGCCCGCCAGGCCGGTGTGCATGTCTGCTGTGCCTCGGGGCACCCCTGAGGTCTTCGTGGTCAGGGCCAGGGCCTCCTGGAGGGTGCGTTCGGCGTCGCTGAGGCGGCCCTGGGTGATGCGGACGTCGGCGAGCGTCGTGGTGCAGCCCAGCACGTCCGAGAGGTGACCTGCCTCGAGCAGCTCGTCGACGCACCTGGAGTAGCAGAGGTGGGTGGCCTCGATGTCGCCGGTGCGCCAGTGGGCGAGCCCGGACAGGCCCCAGGCTCCCGCGCGGGTGGGGTGGTCGTCGGGGTCTGCGAGGCTCGTGGCGAGGGCGACGTGTCGATGGGTGCCCTCGAGGTCCTCGGTGACCAGGGCATGGGCCGCCCGGTAGAGGTGGATCTTTCCGGGCAGCCGGCCCAGCTCCGTGGGGTCCTCCACCACCACGTCGGGCTCGGAGGCCGAGGTGTGGACCAGCCCGGCGATGACGTCCTCGAGGTCGTCGAGACGTCGCGGGACCGAGCTGGTCTCGGTGTTGGACATGAGCCCGGCGATGAAGCCCATGGCGAGAGCAGGCCGTGAGGTGACGACGTGCTCGGGCAGGGCGTCGACCCAGCCGACGATGGTGCCTTCTTCGCGATGTCGCAGGAGGTCGGGGATGGCCGCCTCCATGAGCGCGGCTGCGCGTGCGTGGTCTCCGGCTGCCAGGGCGTGCCTGACCGCCGGGACGGGCTGTCCCTCGAGGTGGTACCAGGAACTGGCTCGCGCGTGCAGCTCTGCCAGCGGAGCACCCGACTGGTCCGAGGCGGCGTGGGCGCGCAGGACGTCCGCGAACAGGTGGTGGTAGCGGTACCACCGGCGTCGTGCGTCGAGCGGGATGACGAACAGGTTCTGCCGTTCGAGCTGTTGGAGGGTGTCGTCACCGCCGGTGTGGCCGGTCACGGCGTCGCAGAGCGGACCGGTGAGGCGCTCGAGGACGGACGTGCGGAGCAGGAACTCGCGAACGTGCGGCGGTTGGCGGCCGAGGACCTCCTCGACGAGGTAGTCGACGATGAACCGGTCGTCGCCGGCGAAGTCGGCGAGGAAGGTGCTGGTGTCTGCTCGGCCCTGCAGGGACAGGACGGCCAGCTGGATGGCGGCCGCCCAACCCTCGGTCCGGTTCTCGACGATGGCGGCCTCGGAGGGGTCGAGGTCCACCCCGGCGCCGTGCAGGTAGCTCGAGGTCTCCGCGTCGGTGAACCGCAGGTCGGCGGCGCGGACCTCGACGAGCTCCCCCTGGGAGCGCAGACGGCTCAGCGGCAGGCTCGGGTCGGTGCGGGTGCTGAGGACGAGGTGTGCTCGGGGCGGCAGGTGGCTGACGAGGAACGCGACCCCGTCGGCGATGGCGGGGCTGTCGACCAGGTGGTAGTCGTCCAGGACGAGGACGACGTCGTGGTCCAGCTCCGCGAGCCGGTTCAGGAGCTCGGTGAGCGCAGGCTGTGCGGTCGTTCCCGGGCCGTCGAGCAACGGCAGGACGCCGGCGCCGAGGTCGGGGTCGGCGGTGGACAGTGCCGTGACGGCGTAGGTCCAGAACGTCGACGGGTGGGCGTCGCCCGGGTCGAGGGAGACCCAGGCGACGACGCCGGGACCGGTCCGTTGGTGGATCCAGCTGGCGATGGCCGTCGTCTTGCCGAACCCTGCCTGGGCGGAGACGAGGGTCAGCCTGGTCGCGGCCCCCTGGTCGAGCAGGTCGCTGACCCGGGTGCGGACGAGGGTGCCGGCCCTGGGGCGCGGGATGAACAGCTTGGTGGTGAGCAGGGGACGTGACATGCCTGCTCCGTTCGCGACACCCAGCCGGCTGCCTGCAGCGTAGAACACCCAGGACCGGCGCCCAAGGGCCTCGGACGCGCTAGCGGTGCTCGCCTCGCAGGACCAGTCGGGCGCGGGCCTTGTGCAGCTGCGGCATGAGCCCGTAGATGACGATGGGCACGGCGATCGTGGCCAGGACGAAGGTGCGCAACACGGGGTTCATCGGGCGCAGCCACCCGCCGAGGGTGAGGTTGATGACGGTCAGCGTGGGGAACACGCAGAGCCAGATCATGAGGGCCAATTGGTGCTTCGTGGGGGGCGCCGTGCGCGGCGGCGCGGCGGTCGTGGTGGGCGCGGGCGTGCTGGGGTTGGGCATGGTGGATCTCCTGGGGTGGTGGGTGGGGTCGTGGGTGAGGTGGGTGCGACGCGTGCCGTGGTGGCGCGGGTCCGGGTCAGGGAACGAAGCCCCGGGTCAGGGAACGAAGCCCCGGTTGAAGAGGTCGACGGCGGTGCGGATGTCTGCGTCGACGAGGTCGTTGTTGATGGCGATGGCGGCGGCGGACCCTTCGCCGGCGGCGGTGATGACCTGGGCGCGGGGGTTGGCGACGTTGCCGGCGACCCACAGGCCGGGGACGGTGGTGGCGCCGTTGGCGCCGGTCGTCACCCAGCCGTGGTCGTCGAGCTCGCAGCCCACGCCGGCCAGGAGGTCGCAGTGCGGGACGAACCGCGGCGGGACGAACAGCGCGCGACGCGGGATGACACGCCCGCCGGCCAGGGCGACACCGTGCAGTGCGTCGTCCTCGATGACGAGGCGTTCGATGTCGCCCTCCACCACGCCGATCGCGCGCGCGACGAGCTGTGCCCGGTCCTGCGCGGTGAGGACGCCGTCGGGGGCGAAGAGGACGAGGTCGTGGGTCCACTGCCGCACGATGTGGGCGTACCGGACGGTGTCGGGCCCGTGCCACAGGACACCCAGTGGCTGGTCACGGACCTCCCACCCGTGGCAGTAGGGGCAGTGCAGGACGTCCTTGGCCCAGCGGTCGGTGAGTCCGGGGACGTCGGGCAGTTCGTCGTGCAGCCCGGTGGTGACGAGGACGCGTCGTGCCCTGAGGCGCTGACCGTCGTCCAGCAGCGCCTGGAAGCCCGACCCGTTGCAGCGGACCAGCTCGCGCACGGTGCCGTCCACGATGGTGGCGCCATAACCGGTCACCTCGCGTCGGCCGGTCGCGAGGAGGTCGGCCGGCGGCATGCCGTCGCGGGACAGGAACCCCTGCATGTGCGCGGCGGGGGCGTTGCGCGGGTTGCCGGCGTCGACGACGACGACGTCGCGGCGGGCGCGGCCGAGGACGAGGGCGGCGGACAGACCGGCGGCCCCGCCACCGACAACCAGGACGTCATAGCTGTTCATGCGGATCACTGTGGAGCTGCCGCATCGAGCCGCGCCAGCTTCGTTGCCGTTTCCGGGAAGGGTGTCCGCTTTCTCCCCTGCGGGGTTGGCAACGGCCGTTGCCAGCACCGCAACGGATGGCCACGATGTGCAGATGGAGGACTCGTCGGCAGCCATCGCGAAGGCCCTCGAACAGGTCGGCCCCCGGCTCAAGCAGCTGCGGGCCCAGCGTGGTGTGACGTTGACGGCACTGGCCGAGTCGACCGGCATCTCCAAGAGCACCCTGTCGCGGTTGGAGACCGGTCAGCGCAGGGCCAGCCTGGAGCTCCTGCTTCCGTTGGCGCAGGCGTATCGCGTGCCCCTTGACGACCTGGTGGGCGCGCCCGAGGTCGGTGACCCGCGGGTGCGCCTCAAGGCGAGCAGGCGAAGTGGGCGCACGGTGATACCGCTGACCCGCCAACCGGGTGGCGTGCAGGCGTGGAAGATCATCGTGCCGACCAGCAACAGCACCCCACAGCCGCGAACCCACGAAGGGTTCGAGTGGCTCTACGTCCTGTCCGGTCGCATGCGCCTCGTCCTCGGTGACCGGGACCTCGTCCTCGAGCCGGGGGAGGTGGCCGAGTTCGACACCCACGTCCCGCACTGGTTCGGCAGCGACGGCACACGGCCGGCTGAGGTGCTGAGCCTCTTCGGTCCGCAAGGGGAGCGCATCCATGCACGCGCGCGCACGTCGGCGGGCCAGCCGTACTGACCGGGCAGTCGGCACGAAGCTCCCTTGGTGCACCGCCCCGCACCGGGCGGAGGCTCGCATCGACGATTCACCACATGTGGTGACGACAGGCACGGCTCTCGCTTCCTACCTTCGTCCTTGTCCCCATCGACAACAGGACTCGTGTGGAGGAGGGAACGTGAAGGGCACCAGAGCATCCCGCAGCACGAAGGGTGAGCACCCGCTCCACCATGGCGCCCTGGATCAGGAGGCGGACGGGCGCACTACTCCCGCAACACGTTCCGGGCGCCGGTCGGGCCACGCTCCGGCCACCATGCGGGCCGTGGTCCAGAACGGGTACGGGCCCCCGGAGGTCCTCGTCCTCTCCGCCTCCGAACTCGCCCGCCTGCTCGACAGGAACGTGTTCGGGCGCAAGGGCCCGAGAGTCCGCACACGGGGCACCGACTTCGTGGGGACGGTCGAGGCGGTCGGTGGCAACGTGGGCGTCTGGCGTCCCGGCGACGAGGTCTTCGGGGAGGCGGACGCCACATGGGCCGAGTACGTCGTCGTCGCTGCGGACCGGATCGCCGAGGTTCCAACCCGGTTGGCGTCCCAGGAGGCAGCGGCGCTCCCGTTGGCCGGCACGACGGCCCTCGCGTGCCTCGAACCCGTCGGTGCCGACCCGGGTGCGAAGGTCCTCATCAACGGGGCCTCCGGTGGGGTGGGGACGCTGGCCATCCAGATCGCCCGGTCACGGGGCTGTCACGTCACGGCAGTGTGCAGCCGCCGGAACCATGACCAGGCACGCCGCCTCGGCGCCGACCAGGTCGTGGACTACCGCGTCGACGACTTCTGCGCGACCGAAGACCGTTACGACGTGGTGCTCGACCTGGTCGGCAACCGTTCGTTGAGGGCGCTGCGAAGGCTGGTGCGCCCGTCGGGAACCCTGGTCCTGTCAGGGGGTGGCACGCCCGGCAGCGGCCGCGTTGTCGGCGCGCTCGGCCTGCTCGTCAGGGCTCAACTGGTGGCGCGCACTCCTGGTCCACGCATCCTCGTCCCGGTGGCGAAGCCGAACACCCAGCGCCTGCAAGAGCTGCGGTCCCTGGTGGAGGCCGGACGGCTGTCACCCGTCGTCGACCGCGTGTACGACCTGGACCGGTCCCACGACGCCGTGGGGTACGTGGAGCGCGAGCATCCGCGCGGAAAGGTCCTCATCGCCGTGCCCGGGAAAGGGGCGCCCGCGTAGCCGCGCCGACGGCCCGACCGGCGAGCCGCTCAGGGCAGGCGGCGAGCCGCTCACCGCCGGCCGGCCGGGACGTCGTCAGCCGCGGTGGCCACAGGGACGATGACCACCTTGCCGCGGACCTTCCCCTCCTCGAGCAGCCTCATGGCGTCCTTGGCCTGGTCGAGCCGGTAGCTGTCGGCGAGGGCGGGGACGACCCGTCCCGCCTCGAGGAGAGCGGTGAGCTCTTCGAGGTCGCTGGCGCGCTCCTTGGCCATGAGGAGGGCAAGGCGCTCGCGGACGACCAAGGACAGCACCACGCCGCGCAGCTGGCGCCCCATGCCGAGGATGTTGCCGGTGTCCTCGCTGCCGACGAAGACCACGGTGCCGCGAGGTCTCAGTGCCCGGCGCAGCCTCTTCAGCGAAGCGCCGCCGCCGATGTCGAGGACGAGGTCGTAGCGACGGGTGCCGTCGGCGAAGTCGTCGTGGGCGTAGTCGAGGACCTCGTCGGCCCCGAGGCTCCTGACGAAGTCGGCCTTGGCCGCGCTGGCCACCCCCGTGACGTGGGCGCCGAGGACCTTGGCGAGCTGGACCGCGTAGCTGCCGACGCCTCCCGAGGCGCCGATGACGAGCACCTTCTGCCCGGTCCGGACCTTGCCCACGTCGCGGAGCGCCTGCAGCGCGGTGCCGGCGGAGATGGGCACGACAGCGGCCTGGGCGAAGCTGAGGTTGGCCGGCTTGTGGGCGAGCTTGTCCTCGGGGCCGACCGCGTACTCGGCGAACGAACCGGGGGCCACGCCGTACACCTCGTCCCCGGGGGCGAAGCGGGTGACGGCCGAGCCGACCTTCACGACGGTGCCGGCCACGTCCCGCCCGGAGATCCTCTTCTTGGGGCGTCGGATCCCGGTCCCCAGCCGCATGGCGTACGGCTTGCCGGTCATGAGGTGCTCGGTGCCGCGGTCGAGACCGGCGGCGTGCACCTTGACGAGGACCTCCCGGTCGCCGGGTTCGGGGACGGGGACGTCGCCGACGTGGAGGACCTCGGAGGTGCCGTACCTGTCCTGGATGACTGCCTTCATGGTGGCTCCCTGTCCGAGGGTGGTCGTGGTGTTCATGGTGGTCCTGTCTCTCGCTGGTGGGTAGGGGCGGTGAGGGTGGTGGGTGCTGCGCCGGCTTCAGTGCCGGGTGCGGGCGATCGAGGTTCCGAGGGCTGCGGTGGCCAGGGCGACCGCGGCTGCTGCGGTGAACGCGGCGGAGAACCCGGAGGCGCCGAGGGTGTCGCCGAGGTGGCCGCTGGCGGAGATGCCGATGGCGGTGAACGCGGCGGTGCCGAGGGCCGCGCCGACCTGGGTGGCTGACCCGGCCAGGCCGGAGGCGAGGCCGGTGTGCGTGTCGGGGACCGCGCCGGCGATGACCATGGTCGTGGGCGTGAAGCTGAGGGCGACTCCGACGGCGACGAGGAGCAGACCGGGCAGGACAGCGGTGGCGTAACCGCTCGCGGTGGGGGCGTTGGCGAGCCAGAGGTGCCCGGCCGCGAGGACCACGAGCCCGGTGACCAGGCTCCGCTGCGGTCCGATGACCCGCACGATGCGCGGCAGGAGGGTGAGGGAGAACGCGAACCCCGTCAGGGAGGTCGGGACCATGGCCAGCCCGGCCTCCCGGGGCGCCATGGCGAGGGCCTGCTGGAGGTACAGGGCCACGAGGACGAACGTGGAGGCGCGGGCGGCGCCGCCGAGCACGGCGAGGCCGACGCCGGTGCCGAGGGTGCGGGAGCGGAACAGCTCGAGGGGGAGCAGGGGCGCGGCGGCGCGACGTTCGACGGTGACGAACACGGCCAGCAGCGCAGCCGACGCGACCAGGGCGGCGACGACGGTGGGGGAGGTCCAACCCCGGTCGGCGATGCCGAGGGCGCCGTGGACCAGGGCGACGACCGCGCCGGTGATGGCGGCGGCTCCGGGCCAGTCGAACCGGCGGCGGGTGCCGCCCATGCCTTCGGGCAGGACACGACCGGCCAGGACGACGGCGGCCGCAGAGACGGGGACGGTGACGAGGAAGACCGAGGACCACCCGAAGGTCCCGACGAGCAGGCCGCCGGTCATGACACCGGCTGCCCCACCGAGCGCGGAGGCGGCACCCCAGATGCTCATGGCACGTGCCCGCGCCGGGCCGGGGAACGTCAGCAGGAGCAGCGACATGGCGGCGGGACTGAGGGCGGCGGCGCCGATGCCCTGGACGACCCGGCCGCCGACGAGCTGGGCGGCGGTGTCCGCGGATGCGGCGAGGAGGGTGCCGACGGCGAAGAGGACGGAGCCGCCGACGAACATGCGGCGCCGGCCGAGCAGGTCGGCGGCCCGTCCGGACAGCAGCAGCAGGCCACCGAACGCCAGGACGTACGCGTTGACGACCCAGGTGATGGCGGTGGGGCGCAGGCCGAGGTCGGCCTGGATGGACGGCAGGGCCACGTTGACGATGGACGTGTCGAGCATGACGACGAACTGAGCCGACACCAGGAGGGCCAGGGCGGCCCCGCGGCGAGCGGCGGTGTCCACCGTGCCGGTGCCGGTGCCGGTGCGGGTGCCGGTGTCGGTGGTCGAGGTGAGGGTGGTGGTCACGGTCGGCTCCTTCGATGGTCCTGGTGGTCTGCGTGTTCCACGGTCGTGGAGCGGGCGGCTGCTCGCCCCGGCGCAATGGCCGGGATCGACCTGGCGGCGGCCGCGGTGGCCCGACCGTCGCGGCGACCGGTGGTGCCGCGCGTGGCGTGCGGTGCCTGGTGGTCAGCGGGTGGGCACTGCCGTGTGGGTGCGGGCGGCGGTGACGACGTCCTCGATGGCGGTCACGGACTGCGCCGCACCGACGGGGTCGTGCAGGAACCCGACGTGGTCCATGTCGGCGACGGTGTGCCGGGTGTTGGTGGACAGGGCGGCCATCTGGTCCTGGGCGGTGGCCCACCCTGGCTTGGCGTCGACGTTGGCCTTGGCGGTGAGGACGACCAGCGGCCGGTTCCCGAGGGTGGTCAGGGCCTGCGCCTGGGCGAACGTGGTGGGCAGGCCTGCCTGCTCGGCCCGCATGCCGGCAAGACCGCGAGGGCTGTCGGCGAAGGCTGCCGTCTGTCGTCCTGCGTTCCCCGGCAGGCCAGGGGTCCCGATGGCCTTCAGGACCCGGCCGACGCCGAACCGGAACAGGGTGGGCCCGGCGGCGAGGGCGCGTCGCATGACCTGGTACTCGCCGTCGAACGAGGTGACGACCTCGACCTGGCGCGGGCTGGCGCTGTCGAGGAGGACGACACCGGCGACCTGCGAGGGGTACAGGTGCGTGTAGGTCAGGGCGTGCACGCCGCCGGAGGAGTGGCCGGCGAGGACGAACGGGCCCGTCTCGCCCGCGGCGGCGAGGAGCTTGTGGAGGTCGGTGGCCGCGGTGGTGGCGTCGGCAGGGTTGGGGGAGTCGTCGCTCCAGCCCTGCCCGGCGCGGTCGTAGGCGCACACCCGAGTGGTGGTGGCCACCTGCGGCCGGATCCGCGCCCACTGCGGGGAGGTCTCACCGAGGCCGTTGAGCAGGACGACCGTGGGGGCGCCGGTGCCGGTGCAGTGCAGGTGGAGCCGGTACCCGCCGACGTCGACGAGCCGGCCGGGCGCCGGACCGGCGGCGGTCCTCGGGTCGCCGCTCGCGGCCTGGAGGAGCCCACCGACGCCGGCGGCGACCATGACGGCGGCGACCGGGTAGACGAGGAGCCGGGCGCGCCGGCGCGGCAGGTCGCGGCGGGTGCGCCATCCGCTCCAGACACCGAGGGCGACGAGGGCAGGTGCCCAGACCCAGGGCAGCCGGCTCATGGCCGGCTCACCCGGGTCGGCGAGGGTCAGGAGGATGCCGCTGGCGGCGAGCGCCGCCGCCGGGACGTGTGCCCACCTCTGGGGGCGGTTCGTGTACCGGGTGGTGAGCCGGGCGAGCACGGCCCACCCGGCCGCGAACGCCAGGAGGGCGGCGCCGACGACGCGGGCCTCCGACGCGGACGGCAGCACTGCGAACGTGGTGACTGCGGCGGCAAGGGTGCCGGCGGCCATCGACGAGACCGTGATGCGCCCGAACGGGCCCCTCGCGGTGTCGGCCGCCGTGGTCGTGCGTGAGCCGGCGGTGGCTGGGCCGGCGGTGGCTGGTGTGGTGCTCATGGCGCTCTTCCTTCCTGGCCGTCCCGGGCGGTCGGCCACACGCACCACGGTCGCGGTGGGCACTGGTCGCTCGCCCCGGTCACTTGGCCGGGATCGCCCGCCTCGTTCGTGGTGTGGCCGGACCCGGCCACATGACCGGGGCGAACCGCCCCCACCCGGCGGCACAGTCGAGGTCCTGACCCGCGCCGTACGGGCGTGGGCACCGGACCCACCCGGAGGACCGCATGAGCTCCGCAACGACCGTCGGAACCATCGACTGGAGCCGCCGCACCGGCGGTCGGCTCGAAGCCCGTGAGCAGCGACAGATGGTCGCTGACCTGGCCCGCGTGCACGCGTCCAACGCCGTCGGCCGGCTGCGGCTGGCCGTGCACCTGCACCCGGGCCGGAACGCGTACGTCCCACCCGGCCGCCTGCAGGCGCCGGACTCACCCCTGACCCGCGCCGCCGGGCAGGCGGCCGCCCGCATCCTTCCCCCGGTCCTGCTCGGCCACAGCCAGCGTGCCTACGCGTTCGGGCGCGCGCTGGGTGAGCTGGACGGTGTCGACGTCGACACCGAGCTGCTGTACGCGGCCGCCCTGCTGCACGACACCGGGCTGGCCCTGACTGCTGGTCGCGACGACTTCACCCTGGCGTCCTCCCGGGTGGCGTGGGACGTCGCCGAGCAGGTCGGGCTCTCCACGGCCGCCACGGAGACCCTGCAGACGGCCATCACCATGCACCACAGTCCGCGAGTCACCCTCGATGCCGGACCGGTCGCCTACCTGCTCGCGGCCGGCGCCGGCGTCGACGTCGTCGGCATCCGCTCGTGGGAGCTGCCGGACAGCGTCCTCGAGCGCGCGGTCGCCGAACACCCCAGGGAGGGGTTCAAGGGGTACTTCACCCGCGCCTGGGCTGACGAGGCGGCGCGAGTGCCCGAGGGCCGGGCTCGCCTGCTGCGCCGCTACGGGGCGTTCAGTGCCGCCATCCGTCTGGCCCCGTTCGAGGAGTGACCCACATGACCACCATCGACCCCACCGCCCAGACCACGCGTCCCCCCTCGCTCACGGCGTCACGCGGCTCCTCGCGCCCCCGGCGCGTCGCGGAAGCCATCGGTTTCGTGGCCGTGTGGATGTCGGCGGGGTTCCTGCTGCACCTGCCCAGCAACGGCTACCTGCTGCTCGGCATCCCGTTGACCGCTGCCTTCCAGCTGCTCGTGCGGCGTCGACCCGTGCGTGAGCTGTTCGCCGCCGTCACCGCCCGGTTCGCGCTGACCCGCCAGGGCATCGTCATCGCGACCGTCCTGGCCCTCACTCCCGCCGTCTACGCGACCACGGCGATGTCGAGCGGCGACTGGGTGACCGCCGGGTGGTACCTCGCCGCCGTGGGCGGTGCTGTCGCTGCCGGCTTCGCCCTGCGCGCGCAGACGCTCGCCACCACGCTTCGTGACGCGGCGCGCCCCATCGCCCTGGGCGCCGGCGCCATGGCGACCGTGTACGGCGTCCTGCACCTGGCGACGGGGACACCACTGCCCGCGTTCGCGGCCCTGGCCGCCGTCGTCAAGTACACCGCCCTGTACCTCCCGGCGACCTTTCTCATGGAGGAGGTCGCGTTCCGCGGGGCCATCGACGCGCACGTCCACCACGACGGCGAAGGACGGGGCTGGCAGTCTGCGGTCCTCGTGTCCGCCCTCTGGGGCCTGTGGCACCTTCCGGTGTCCTCGGGCTTCGCCCTGCCGGTCCTGGTGGCCGAGCTGGTCGTCGTCCACATCGCGCTGGGTGTGTGGCTGTCGTTCGCCTGGCGTCGGACCGGCAACCTGGCCGCGTCCGCCCTGGCGCACGCGGGGATCGACGCCGTCCGCAACGCCACCATGCTCGGGCTCTGAAACAGTTCGGCACCGCGGGTATGGCGGCGGTCATCGGCCCCCTGGCTGGAGCAGCGCCTCCACGGCGTCGGCGAGCTCCGCAACAGGGAGCCGGCCGTCGAGCTCGCACGTCGCGCCGCGGCGGATGAGCGGTTCGACCTCCTGCACGTACCGCGCGATGTCCGCCTGCTGCGAAGGCTCCCGCCCGTAGGGGTTGTCGCGCCGCGAGGTCACGCGCGCCAGCAGCACCTCCAGTGGCGCGTGGAGGTAGACGACGTGCTCGAATCGGTCGTAGAAGCGGCCCTGGTTCTGCGCGGTCCCCGAGACCACCAGCGTCGGGTGGGCCGCGAGCAGTGTGCTCATCCGCGGCTCGTCCCACACGGCTCCGGGCAGCTCCCAGCCGTCGTAGTCGGTGTCGACGGTGAGGTGCCCGCGCGCGCTGAGGGCCTCGAGCAGCGTGCTCTTCCCCGCGCCGGACATGCCGGTGACCAGCACCCGTGCCATGCCCAGACCCTATGCCTCCGCCACCCTCGCATTGTTCTGGTCCAGCGATTCGCCTGACCCACGAAAAGGCGCTCTGCCCACGAAGATCCGTGGGC
>NZ_JBFRFA010000047.1:0-22681 GCF_052114585.1 Pedococcus sp. 2YAF34 | reverse complement strand
ACGCCCCCCGGCGCGCGGCGGGCGGCCTGGCCCCGCGCGGTCGCACGCCGCACGGGTGCGGTCGGCGCCGGCGGCGGGAGCAGTCCGGGGTGGAGGGCCATGGCAGGACTCTGGCGCCGCGGTACTCCTTCCCACATCGGGGCTGCTACCCAGTTCGACCCCCACTCCGGACCAGTCACTCAGGGTCGACCCCGACCGCTCGAGGACAGCGCCTCGGCCGGTCCGGGCGGCTCCGGCGGGTTCCGGCCGCTGGGTGGAGAGGCCTCTCGGCAGGGCGTCTCCGGCCGGGACGACCTAGCGTGGAACCCATGTCCCCGTGGAGCGGTCACCCGGCACCCGACCCGGTCGGACCCGGCCAGGAGTCCGTCTGGTCCTACCCGCGGCCACCGAGGGTCGAGCCCTCCAGGGCGTCCGTCGAGGTCTGGGTGGGTGGCGAGCGCATCGCCCTGACCACCCTCTCGTGGCGGGTCCTGGAGACCAGCCACCCGCCGACCTACTACCTGCCCCGGGCCGCCTTCGTCCCCGGTTCGCTGCAGCGCGCCGAGGGCACGTCGTACTGCGAGTGGAAGGGCTTCGCCTCCTACCTCGACCTGCTCGGCGGGGGCGCGGTCGCGCAGCGGGCGGGGTGGTTCTACCCCGAGCCGACGCGCGGGTTCGAGCTCCTCGCGGGCGCGGTGTCGGTGATGCCCGGACTCGTCGACCGGTGCGTCGTGGGCGGTGAGGTCGTGCGCGCGCAGGAGGGCGGCTTCTACGGCGGCTGGGTCACCGACCGGGTCGTGGGCCCGTTCAAGGGAGGGCCCGGCACCCATGGCTGGTGACCTGCTGCTCGTGGCCGCGGGTCAGTCCTGCGCCTCGGCGCGCAGACGGGTGAGCGCCTCCTCGGCGGTACGCCGCGCGGCCTCGGCCTCCTTGCGCGCCCGCACCGCGTCGGTCACCGCCTCCAGCGCGCGCTCGTCGGCCTCGCGCGCCTTGGCCAGCTGGCGCTCGACCACCCCGACACGCTCCCGGGTCTCCTCGGCGTGCTCCCGGGCCGCGGCCACCGACTCCTGGGCGCTCGACAGCGCGGTCACCGCGGCCTCGAGCTCGGCCTCCGCGGCTGCGAGCAGCGCCGCAGCGTCCTGCTCGTGGGTCGCCTCGTCCTGGTCTTCACCCCCGTCGTCGGCCCCGTCGTCGCCCCCGCTGTCGGCTCCGTCGGGACCCTGCGGTGCGTGCGCGCGGTCCGGCCCACCGCGGGTGCCCCCGCGCACCACGGACAGGATCGAGCCGGAGGAGGTGCGGACCACCGCCTCTGAGAGGTCCACCTCGCCGAACCCGCTGTAGGACAGGGCCCGCGTCAGCTGGCCCGAGGTGACCGCGCTCGAGGCCTGCTCGTCGGCGAGCGCGGCGATGACGGTGCCGCGCACATCGTCCTGCGCGGCGGCGGAGAGCGTGCGCCCCGTGTCCGCCACCAGCCGGGCCGCGGCGGCGACCACGCCGGCCACCACGCGGTCCCGCTCGGGCCGCAGCGACGTCAGGGTGGCGGTGTCGAGCCTGGACTGCGCCGTGCGCATGCGCACCCCGAGGTCCACCAGCTCCTCGACCAGCCCGGGCTCCCCCCTCGTCAGGAGGTTGACCGCCCAGGCCGCCGTGCTCGGCTTGCGCAGCTTGCCGATGGCCGCCGCGCCCTGGGTGTCGCCGTCCGCCTTCGCCTCGGCGACCAGCGCCTTGCGCACGGCCATGAAGTCGACGGGCACGGCCGCGTACACCGTGCGCAACGCCGCCTCGAGGTGGGCGGTGGGCGGTGCCTGGTCGTCGGCGTCGCCGGGGCGGTGCGGTGGTGGCACGCGGGCGACGCTACGCCATATCCGCGCCCCCTCTGGCGCGGCGGACCGATGACTTCCGGTGCCCGCGCGGGTCCAATGGACATCACGTGGGCAGCCCGCCCACCGGACGCAAGGAGCCCGTCATGCCCCGCACCTACCCGTGCCTGTGGTTCGACACCCGGGCCGAGGAAGCCGCCGAGTTCTACACCTCGCTGTTCCCCAACTCCAGGATCACCACCGTGACCCGCTACCCGGCAGGCTCGGGCGAGCGGGAGGGCACCGTCCTCACCGTCGAGTTCGAGCTCGACGGCGCGCGGTACCTCGCGCTCAACGGCGGCCCCGAGTTCACCTTCGACGAGGCCATCTCGATCACCATCGACGTCAAGGACCAGGACGAGCTCGACCGATACTGGGACGCCCTCACCGCCGACGGCGGGCAGGAGAGCATGTGCGGCTGGCTCAAGGACAAGTTCGGGCTCTCGTGGCAGGTCGTCCCCGAGAACTGGGACGAGATCGCCAACAGCGACCCCGAGCGGGCGTCGAAGGTGTTCGCCGCCATGATGTCGATGAAGAAGCTCGACATCGCCGCCCTCGAGGCGGCCGGTGCGGCCTGACCCGTGTCAGGCGCCCGGGGTGCGTCCCGGCGCCAGCTCGCGCGTGATCCCCTCGACGGTCTCGTCGCCGAGCCGCTCGAAGACCCGCTGCATCAGGGGCTCGGCCAGCTTGGCGATGCCGTTGAAGGCGATGTGCGCGTGGTAGGTGACCTTCGACCCGGCCGGGTCGGGCAGCACCGTGATGTCGTCGGTCGACGTGGCCGTCTTGTTGGTGCCGCGCAGGACGACGTGGTCGGGCTCGAGGGTGACCAGCACGTACTCGAGCTCGGTCTCGCGCCCGAGCACCTTGGAGACGTTGCGCCACGTCGAGCCCACCTGCACCGGACCGGTACCCACGCGGTCGCAGCGGACCGTGCCCGGGTCCCAGGCGACGGCGTTGGAGAAGTCGCTGAGGTAGCCCACGACCTCCTCGGGGGAGCGCGGGACCGTGAACGTGCGGGAGACGTCGACCATGTGCCGACGCTAACCCGAAAAATCCCGGGGCGCCCTGTCGGACCCCGGCGCTAGCCTGAACGGGATGCGCTGCGGGGGCGCGTGTCCACCCTCAGCCTGAGAGGAAGCCCTGTGTCTGCTCCAGCCACCACACCGACGCAGTACCCCGACCAGATCGACGCCGCCGTCCTCAAGGTGGCCGGCGTCGTCGTCCTCGGGGCCATCATGTCCATCCTGGACATCACGGTCGTCAACGTCGCCCTGCCCGAGTTCCAGAGCGTCTTCGCCGACGACCCGGCCCGGCCACTCGACTACTCCACCGTCGCCTGGACCGTCACCGCCTACACGCTGGCGCTGGCCACGGTCATCCCGCTCACGGGCTGGGCTGCTGACCGGTTCGGCACCAAGCGCCTCTACATGTCGGCCATCGTGCTCTTCACCGCCGGCTCCGCGCTGTGCGCCGCCGCCACCTCGATCAACATGCTCATCGGGTTCCGCGTGCTGCAGGGCCTCGGCGGCGGCATGCTCATGCCGCTCGGCATGACGATCATGACCAGGGCTGCCGGCCCGGCGCGGATGGGTCGGCTCATGGCCATCCTCGGGGTGCCGATGCTCCTCGGCCCCATCCTCGGCCCGATCATCGGCGGCTGGCTGATCCAGCACGAGAGCTGGCACTGGATCTTCCTGATCAACGTCCCGATCGGCATCATCGCCGTCGTCTACGCCCGGTTCGCCCTGCCCAAGGACCACACCGAGCCCTCGGAGTCGCTCGACGTCCTCGGCGTCGCGCTGATGTCGCCCGGGCTCGCGCTCTTCCTCTTCGGCATCTCCTCGATCCCGCAGAAGGGCACCATGAACTCGCCCAAGGTCTACGTCAACATGACGATCGGCCTGGTGCTCATGCTGGCGTTCGTCTGGCACTCGTTCCGGCCCCGGCACCCACTGCTCGACCTGCGTCTGTTCCGCAACCGCAACCTCACCGTCTCGACCATCACGATGTTCATGTTCGCGGCGGCGTTCTTCGGTGGCCTGCTGCTCGTGCCGACCTACTACCAGTCGGTGCGCGGCGAGTCGACGCTCGACGCCGGCCTGCTCGTCGCCCCGCAGGGCATCGGCGCGATGCTGACCATGCCGATCGCGGGTGCGCTCGTCGACAAGATCCCGGTCGGGCGGATCGTGCCGTTCGGTCTGATCGCCATCATCTGCGGCATGTTCGGGCTGACCCAGATCACCTCGACGACGTCCTACACGACGATCATCGCGCTGCTGTTCGTCATGGGTCTCGGCATGGGCGGCACGATGATGCCGATCTTCACCACCGCGCTGCGCACCCTCACCCAGCACGAGGTCGCCCGCGGGTCGACGCTGCTCAACATCACCCAGCAGATCGCGAGCTCGGTCGGCGTGGCCACGATGTCGGTGCTGCTCACCAACCACTTCAAGGAGAGCAAGCTCGCCGGGCCCGCGATGGCCTCCCACCGCGACCCGGCGATCATCGACCAGATCGGTGGGCCGGCCGCGGTGACGCAGGGGCTCGCCGACGCCGCGGAGGCCTTCGCCAAGACGTACTGGGTGGCGGCCGTCCTCGTGGCCCTCACCCTGGTCCCGGCCTTCTTCCTCCCGCGGCGACGCGAGGTCTCCCACCTGCTCGACGACCAGGGCGCGCCCCCGGTGGTCATCCACTGAGCTCGTCCCCGCCCTCCTCCCTGGCGGAGCGGGTCGCCGAACAGTTCGGTCTGTCCGTCGTCGGTGCCCGACCCGTGGGGTTGGGCGCCGACGCGCGAGCCGACCTGGCGCGCGTGACCACCGCCGACGGCCGGGCGTATGCCGCCAAGACCAGCTCCGGACCCCAGCCGGGGCTGGTGGTCGCCGACCTCCTCGCTCGCGCCGGGGTACCCGGTGTGCCGACTCCCGAGCGGACCCGGGACGGCGGGCTCACCTCGCCGGGTCCAGCCGGCACCCGGCTCAGCCTCGTCCGCTGGGTGCCCGGGGCACGGGTCCTCGACGTGGGGCTGCGACCCCACGAGTGGGTGCGCCTCGGCGAGCTGCTGGGCGGCCTGCACTCCGTGCCGACGGACGACGCCGCCCTCGCCGGCCTCCCGGCGGAGGAGCACGACCCGACAGCGGTGGTGGCGCAGGCGAGAGCCTTCGACGAGGTCCTCGCCTCGGCTGCACGCGCCGGCGACCCGATGGTGGCCGAGCTCACCGAGGTCTGGCGGACCGCCGGACCCCTGGTGCTCGCAGCCGCCGACCGCGCGGAGCGCCTGGCGTCCTCGACCTCCTGGACCGGGGCGCGGTACGTGCTGTGCCACACCGATCCTCACCACGGCAACCTGCTCGTGGACGGCGACGGCGAGGTCTGGCTCATCGACTGGGACGACGCGATGCTGGCGCCGCGCGAGGCCGACCTCATGTTCGTGGTCGGCGGCGTGTTCTCCCACTCCCCCATCACCGACGACCAGGTGCGGTGGTTCTTCGACGGCTACCGGTCCAGCACGGGCCTCGGACACACCGACCTGGACGCCGACCTGCTCGCCTACCTGCGGTGCGTGCGGGCCCTGGTCGACGTGCTCGACTTCGCCCACGTCGTGGTCGAACCGTCGGCTCCCGACGAGCGTCGCAGGTCGGCCCTGGGCATCGCCTACGCCTCAGTCGTCCCGGGCGCCCTGCTCGACCTCGCCGTCCGCTGACCACTCCCGCGTCTGGGAGCATGACCTGGTGACCACCACCGCACACGACCTCCCCCCGGGCTGGTCGGTCCGGCAGCCCGCCGCGCAGGATGTCGCGGCGCTCACCGCCCTCGTGGCCCGCCACCACGTCGTGACCCGTGGGTCGACGTCGGTCGACGAGGCGGCGGTGGCGCTCGAGGTCACCGGGTACGCCTCGTGGACCCGCCGGCAGCTGCTCGTCACCAACGGCGAGGAAGCGGTGCGTGGCTGGTGCCGCGTCCACGACCGCGCGGCCGGGCGCACCGTGGTCGACCTCACCGTGGACCCCACCGACCCCGACGCCGACCGCGTGGCCGCCCACCTGTTCGCCTGGGCGCAGGAGACGGCACTGGTCGTCGCCGCCCAGCGGGGCCTGCCCGGCACCCAGCTCGACTCCGGCCGGCACGTCGACGACGACCACCAAGGACGGTGGCTCGCCGCCGCCGGCTACACCAAGGTCCGCACCTGGCTGCAGATGACCAGGCCCGTGACCGCCGCCGAGGGCGCGCCGGGAGCGCTGCCCGGTCCGCGCGAGGGCGTCACCGTGCGCCGCGTCGCCACCCACGACACCGGCCTGCCTGTGGCTGGCGACCTGCAGACGGTGCACCAGATGCTGGAGGAGTCGTTCGCCGACCACTTCAACTCCTACCGCGAGAGCTTCCCCGAGTTCGTGCAGCGGCTGCGCGAGGACCCCGGCCACCGCTGGGACCACTGGTGGATCGCCGAGGTGGAGGCCGACGGGCTGACCCTGCCGGGCGGCGCCATCGTCAGCTCGGTCCTGTCGGCCGACCCCTCCGACACCGAGGGCAGCTACGTCGACTACATCGGCGTGCACCGGCGTGCTCGTGGGCGGGGCATCGCGAAGGCGTTGCTGCACACCGTGATCCGCGACGCCGCACAGCGCGGCCGCAACCGGGTCAACCTCGAGGTCGACGCCGACTCCCCGACCGGGGCCGACGGCCTCTACGTGTCCATGGGGTGGCACACGGCCTACCGGACCGAGTCGTGGCACCGCGACGTGCAGGTGGCCGAGGCGTAGCAGGGCCGGTGCACCGGGGTGGGTGTGCGAGCGCCCCACCGGACGGGGCACAGTGGTGGCATGACCTCCGCCTGGACCACGCACGACATCCCCGACCAGACCGGCCGCACGGTCGTCGTCACCGGCGCCAACTCCGGCATCGGCCTCGTCGCCGCCCGCGAGCTCGCCGCGAAGGGTGCCCACCTCGTGTTCGCCTGCCGCGACACGGCCAAGGCGGAGGCCGCCCGGGCCGGGCTGCGGGGCAGCCACGAGGTGCTCCGGCTCGACCTGGCCGACCTCGACTCGGTGCGCTTGTTCGCCGACGAGCTGGGCGGTCGGCAGGTCGACGTGCTGGTCAACAACGCCGGCATCATGAACGTGCCGTTCTCCCGCACGCCGCAGGGCTTCGAGAGCCAGTTCGGCACCAACGTGCTGGGCCACTTCGCCCTCACCGCCAGGCTCTTCCCGCAGGTCGCCGACCGCGTCGTCTGGCTGTCGTCGGGCGTCCACCGGATGGGCCGCATCGACCTGGCCGACCCGAACTTCGAGCGCCGCACCTACCGCGGGTGGACGGCGTACGGGCAGAGCAAGCTGGCCGACCTGATGCTCGCCTACGAGCTGCAGTGGCGGCTCACCGGCGCCGGGTCGAGCGTTCGTTCGGTCGCAGCGCACCCCGGCTACAGCGCCACCAACCTCCAGACCCGCTCGGGCACCTGGCAGGACGCCGTGGGCCGTTTCTTCAACCGCTTCCCCGCCATCGCCTCGCCGCCGGAGGCCGGCGCCCTGCCGACGCTGTATGCCGCGACGGTGCCCGACCTGCCGGGCGGCAGCTACGTCGGCCCGGGGGGTCCCGGCGAGCTGCAGGGGCCCCCTCGGCTGGTGTCCTCCAGTGCCGCCTCGCACGACCGCGAGGTGGCGCGCGGGTTGTGGGCCCTGTGCGAGCGCCTCACCGGCGAGACGTTCACCGTCTGAGGTCACGCCGGCGTGGGGGCGCCTGGTCAGGCGTGCCCGTCAGCGGGCCGCCGGAGGGAGATCCTGCTGGTCCGCCGCCGGCCAGGCCGGCGGGTCGGGCCCCAGGTCGGCGAGCTGGGCGACCTGCTCGGCGCACCACACCGAGACCTCTCGTCGCCCAGCGAGGACCTCGTCGGCGAACTCGCGCCACGGCACCCACACGGCCTCGTGGACCTCGGTCGGGTCGAGTCGCGGGCTGGCCCCGGGAGCCAACCACGCGGCGTACACCGGGCACATCTCGTGCTCGACGACGCCGTCCATCTCGGCGCGGTAGGCGAACCGGGGCAGCACGAGACGCAGCCGCGTGACCTCGAGGCCGAGCTCGCGCCGCGCGCGGCGGACCGCCGCCTGCGCGGGTGCCTCGCCCGGTGCGGGGTGCCCGCACACGGAGTTGGTCCAGACGCCGGGGAAGGTCGCCTTGTCCAGCGCCCGCCGGGTCACGAGCAGCTCGCCGGTGGCGGAGAAGAGGTAGGCGGAGAAGGCGAGGTGCAGCGGGGTGCCGGCGTGGTGCACCCCGCCCTTGGGAGCCGTGCCGACCGCCCGACCGACGGCGTCGAGCAGGACGACCCTCTCCTCCACGGGTCCCGGCCCGGCGGCCGGGTCGGTGCTCACCGGACCCTGCCGAGCTCGTGCACCGCACCGGCGAAGACCCCGGGCACCGCGCGCGCCGCCGGGACGACGGCCCGACGCGCCCACGCCGGGCGCGTGGCCCTGACCAGGCCCTCCGTGAGCACCGTGTAGCGCCAGCTGGCCCGTCGCCAGCCCCGCTCGTAGTCCTCGGGGCGTCCGGCCGTGATGGCGGCGACGGCCTCGGCCGCCTGCGCCAGGCCCAGGGCGATGCCCTCCCCGGTGAGGGCGTCGACGTAGCCGCTGGCGTCGCCGACGAGCAGCACCCGGCCCTGCACCCGGCGGCGAGCCCGCTGCCGCAGCGGTCCGGCGCCACGGACGTCGGTGGGCGGCCGGTCCGCAGCGTCGAGTCGCGCCCGAAGCGCGGGGAACCCGGCGAGCAAGACGTCGTACCCCGCGCGGCGGCGGCTGAGGAGCGCCACCCCGACCAGGTCGGGCGCCACCGGCGTGACGTATGCCTCGGCGTCCGGGCCCCAGTGGACCTCGACGTGGTCCGACCAGGGGGCGAGCAGGTGGTGGCGGCGCAGGCCGTAGCGGGCGGGCCCGGTCGCCGTGGCGTCGAGCCCGAGGGCCCGACGGGTCGGGGAGTGCAGGCCGTCGGCGGCGATGACGTGGCGCGCGGTGACCACCGGGCCCGGTCGGCGGCCCGGCTCGCGGGTGGTCACGCGTACACCGTCCTCGGTCTGGCTCAGCTCGTCGGCGGCCAGCGGGAGCACGGCGACCCCGGCCGCGTCGACGGCGGCGCGCAGGGCGGCGTGCAGGGTGGTGCGGCGCACGCCGCGTCCCGGGCCGTCGCGGAAGTCGGCCTGGGCGGTACGGGAGCCCGCGAGGTAGCGGATCCCGGTGAGCGGCACGCCTGACGGGTCGACGCCGAGGCGGCCGAGCGCCGCGACCGCGCCCGGCATGAGCCCTTCGCCACAGGCCTTGTCGATGGGACCGTCACGGGGTTCGAGGACGACGGCTGACCGGCCGCTTCGAGCTGCCATCAGGCCAGCGGCCAGCCCCACCGGGCCACCGCCGACGACGAGCACGTCGGCGTCGTGCATCACGACGCCACCAGGTCGGCGAGGGCGCGCTCCTCGGCGCGCAGCCGGACGGTGAGCAGCGCGGCGTTGAGGACGGTGAACACCAGCGCGGTCACCCACGCCGTGTGCACGAGCGGGAGCGCCACGCCCTCCACCACCACCGCCACGTAGTTGGGGTGGGCGAACCAGCGGTAGGGCCCGGTGGTGACCCGCCCGGCGCCGGGGACGACGACCACGCGGGTGTTCCACTGGTGGCCGAGGGTGCGGATGCACCACCAGCGCAGGGCCTGCGAGCCCAGCACCAGCGCCAGCATCGCCCAGCCGAGCAGCGGGTGGAAGGCGCGGTCCAGCGCGAGCACCTCGACCACGGCCCCGACCAGCAGCGCCGTGTGCAGCACCACCATCACGGGGTAGTGGCCGCGGCCGGACTCTCGGCCGCCGCGGGCGAAGGCCCAGGCCGCGTTGCGGTTGGACACCACCAGCTCGGCCACGCGCTCGAGCCCGACGACCGCGACGAGGACGACGTAGAGGACGACGGACACGGTCAGTCCTCGGCGGCGCGGAGCAGGACCATCTCGAGGCAGAACCCCGGTCCCATCGCGAGCAGCAGGCCGTGCGAACCCGGCGCCGGCGGGCGCTCTCGCAGGGTGTCGGCGAGGACGTGCAGCACCGAGGCGGAGGACAGGTTGCCGATGCGGGCGAGGCTGTCCCACGTCATGCCGAGCGCGTGCCGGTCGACCTCCAGGGCCTCCTGCATCGCCTCGAGCACCTTGGGACCGCCGGGGTGGGCGACGTACCAGCCGAGGTCGTCGCGGGTGAGCCCGTGGTCGGCGAGGAACCCGTCGACGTCGGCGCGCAGGTTGTCGCGCACGAGGTCCGGCACCTCGACGCCGAGGACGATGCGCAGGCCGCTGGCCCCGACGTCCCATCCCATCGCCCGCTCGGTGTCGGCATACATCCGGCTGCGGGTGGCCAGCACCCGCGGACCAGCCGCGGAGCCATGGTCGGCGCCGACCATGACGACCGCCGCGGCTCCGTCGCCGAACAGGCCGCTGGCCACGAGGTTGGCCATGGAGGTGTCGTCGCGCTGGACGGTGAGGCTGCACAGCTCGGTCGACACCAGGACGGCGACCTCGCCGGGGTGGCCGACCAGGTAGTCGTGCACCCGCGCCACCCCCGCGGCACCGGCCACGCACCCGAGCCCCACGAGTGGGACGCGCTTGACGTCCTCGCGCAGCCCGATGCGCGCGGCGATGCGTGCCTCGACGGACGGGACCGCGAGGCCGGTGATGGTGGCCGAGACGACCAGGTCGACGTCACGCGGCGTGAGGCCCGCAGCTGCGAGCGCCTCCTCGACCGCCCGGGCCCCGAGGTCGACGGCGACGCGGATGAACTCGTCGTTGGAGGCGCCGAAGTCCTTGAGCTCGGGGTAGCGCTCGAGCGGCAGCGCGAGGTGGCGGAACTCGACGCCGGCGTTGCCGTGCATCCGTTGCAGCAGAGGAAGGTTCGGCTTGTGGGGGGCCAGCACCTCGGCGAAGACCTCGGTGACCTCACCCTGGGCGTAACGGTGCTCGGGGAGCGTGCCGCGGACGGCGAGGAGTTGGCTCACCTCCACAGCCTAGGCACGCGGAGGGAGGTTTCGCGTCCCCGGTGCCTACGCTGCGGACATGGACGCAGCGACCGACCGTGGCCCCCGGCCGGTGCCGGCGCGCGCCCGGGCCCTGCTGCAGGCCGCCCACCTCGGTCCTTCGGTCGCCGTGACCACCTTGACCGCGCTGCTCGCCGTCGCGGCGGGGCCCGGCGCCGCGCGGGGCGTCCTGGTGGTGGCCGCGGTGGCGGCGGGACAGCTGTCGATCGGCTGGTCCAACGACCTCGTCGACGCCTCGCGCGACCGGGCTGTGGGGCGCACCGACAAGCCCGTGGCGACCGGGGCGGTGGCCGAGGGCACGGTACGGGTCGCGACGGCGCTCGCCCTCGCCGCCTGCGTGGTCCTCTCGCTGGCGTGCGGCTGGCGAGCGGGCGCCACCCACCTGCTGCTCGTCGTGGGTTCCGGCTGGGCCTACAACCTCGGCCTCAAGCGCACCGCCGCCTCCGCCGTGCCGTATGCCGTGGCCTTCGGGGCGCTGCCCACGGTCGTCACCCTGGCGCTGCCCCGCCCCCTCGTGGCCCCGGTGTGGATGCTGGCGACCGGAGCGCTGCTCGGCGTCGGCGCGCACCTGCTCAACGCCCTGCCCGACCTCGCCGACGACGCGGCGACGGGGGTACGCGGCCTGCCGCACCTGCTCGGCGCCCGCACCGTACGCGTCCTCGCACCCCTGGTGCTGCTGGCGGGCTCAGCGGTCGCGGTGCTCGGGCCGCCGGGACCCGTGCCGCTCTCCGCGGCCGTGGGCGGGGTCCTCTGCCTGGCACTGGCTGCAGCAGCGGTCGCGACCCGCGGCAGGACGCCCTTCCTCGCCTCGATCGGGATCGCGCTGGTCGACGTCCTGGGGCTGCTGCTGCGCAGCTAGCCAGTGGCGAGGTCGGCGGACCACCGCCCGACCGCACGGACGAGGCGGCGTACCGCGGCGACCTCCTCGTCGGCGACCGGGGCGTCGTACGGTCCCCCTCGCGCGAGAGCAGCCGCCTCGAGCAGGGCCGCCCACTCGCTGCCCTCCGGGCGCGCCGCCAGCCACCTCATCGCGGTCTTCTTCGACACCACCTCGCCGTGGACCTGCGTGAACCACATGCGCGCCATGGTGGCCGGGGCGTACCGCGCGTCCCAGGCCAGCCACCGCTCCTGCCGCTCCCACGCCTGCACGGCATCGGGGATCTCGGCGGCCATGCGCGCCTGCAACGCCGCCGCCGGGACGGCGGGCAGCAACGACTCCGGCGGCGATCCGGCGAGGCGTACCCCGTGGTGCCGCAGGATCCAGCGCGTCACCTCGGTGTTGCAGTGGGGGTCCGGGCCGAGGGTGTCGTGACCGTGGTCGACGTACTGCCACGGCCGTCCCACGGCGTCGAGGTCGGCCAGCTCGCCCACGGGGGCGTACGAGCCCTCGAGGTGGCGGTTCCACGTGCCGGGCCGGTGCGGCAGCTCGGCGTGGAAGGCGCGCAGCGGCGCCAGCTGCTCGTCGCTCAGGGCCGACGCGGTCACGACGAGGAAGTCGCAGTCGCTCTCGGCGTCGGCGTCAGCGAGGGCGAACGAGCCCTGCAGGTAGACCCCGACGAAGTCGTCCCCGAGGGCGTCCCGCGCCCGGTCGACGAGCTCGGCCAGGACGCCATCGAGCTCGGGGATGCCGGTCGGGGAGGGCGAGGTCTGGGAGGGCGACGTCTGGGAGGGCTGGGCATGAGGGGTGGGCGGGGTCACCGGTCGACCGTGCCAACTACTGGCCGCCGGGGCAACGGGATATCCCCTCAGATGGGTTCGAGCAGGCGGGTGAGGAAGGCGCGGGTGCGCGGGTGCTGCGGGTTGGCGATGACGTCCTGGGGCGGTCCCTGCTCGACGATGACGCCGCCGTCGATGAACAGCACCTGGTCGGCCACCTGCTGGGCGAACCGCAGCTCGTGGGTGACGACGACCATGGTCCAGCCCTCGGAGGCGAGGTCCTTCATCACCCCCAGGACGTCGCCGACCAGCTCGGGGTCGAGGGCGGAGGTGGGTTCGTCGAAGAGCACCAGGTCGGGGCGGATCGCCAGGGCCCGGGCGATGCCGACCCGCTGCTGCTGCCCGCCGGAGAGCTGGAACGGGTACTTGTCGGCGTGCTCGGCCAGCCCCACCTGGGTGAGCAGCTCACGGGCCCGCGCGGTGGCCTCGGCGAGCGGCTCCCCCTGGACGACCACGGGCCCCTCGATGACGTTCTCGAGCGCGGTCTTGTGGGGGAAGAGGTGGTGCGCCTGGAACACCATCCCGCTGTGTCGGCGCAGGGACATCAGTTCCGCGCGCTGGTCCTTGGGCAGCCGGCCCCGCGGCCCTGGGTTGATGCCGGCGAAGTCGACCGTGGTGTCGCCGATCCGCACGACCCCGCGGTCGGGCACCTCCAGGGCGTTGAGCGAGCGCAGCAGGGTCGTCTTGCCCGACCCGGACGGCCCGATGACGCAGGTGACGGTGCCGGGGTCGACCGTGAACGAGATGTCGGTGATGACCGCGTGGTCGCCGAACGACTTCGCGAGGTGCTCGACCTCCACGAGGTGGTCGGGCGACGAGGACGTCGTGCGGCTGGGGCTGGTCACGGCGGGGTCGGACGGGGTGCTCATGCGGCCACGAACCTGTTCAGTCGGGTCTCGGTGCGGGACTGGGCGAAGGACAGCACCAGGCAGATCACCCAGTAGTAGAGGGCGGCCATGCCGTAGAGCGCGAGGAACTCGAAGCTCGGTGCGGCGGCGATCTGTGCGCGGCGGAACAGCTCGACGACCAGGATGGTCGCCGCCAGCGAGGTGTCCTTGACCAGGGAGATCAACGTGTTGGACAGCGGTGGCACCGCGGTGCGCGCGGCCTGCGGCAGGATGATGCGCCGCAGCGTGGTGGCGTAGCCCATCCCGACCGTCGACGCGGCCTCCCACTGTCCCTTCGGCAGGCTCTCGACGGAGGAGCGGACGATCTCGGCCGCATACCCACCGACGTTGAGGCTGAAGGCGATCACGGCGGCGAGGAAGGGGTTGATCTTCACCCCGAGCTGCGGCAGCGCGTAGAAGATGAGGAACAGCTGGACCAGCAGCGGCGTCCCGCGGATGAAGGAGATGTACAGCCGCGCGACGCCGGCGACGACCGGGTGGCTCGACATCCGCATCAGGCCGATCGCGAGGGCGATGACCATGCCGACCGCGAAGCTGATGACGGTGAGCGGGATGGTCTTGGTGAGGGCGGCACGACCCATCGGCCAGGCGTTGTCGCGCATGATGTCCCAGGTGCTGGGTGTGGTCGCGGCGGCGCCGAAGTACTTGGCGTAGATGGTGTCGAGGGTGCCGTCCGCCTTGAGGTCGGCGATCGCCTTGTCGAGCTGGGGCAGGTAGCCCGAGCCCTTCTTCGCCGCGAGGACGGACTTGCTCACGTCGTTGGTCTCGGCGACCACCTTGATCCCGGCGTCGGGCTTGGTGCGCAGGTAGTTGCGGATGGCGAGCTTGTCGTTGACGAGGGCGTCGACGCGGCCCTGCTCGAGGTTGTCGATCGCGAGCGACATGTCGTCGACGCCGACGATGGTGGCACCCGCGCCCTTGGCCACCTCGGCCCAGTTGCTGGTGATGTTCTCCGCGGCCTTCTTGCCCTTGAGGTCGGCGAGCTTGGTGATGCCCTTCTCGTCCTTGCGCACCACGAGGACGCCTGTCGTCTCGACGTAGGGGTCGGTCAGGTCGTAGCGCGCGTTGCGCTCCTCGTTGAAGGTGATCTGGTTGGCGACCACGTCGAAGCGCCCCGCCTCCAAGGCCGCGAACATGGAGTCGAACGGCGTCTCGACGTACTCGACCTTGACGCCGAGGTGCTTGCCGATCGCGTTCATGACGTCGATGTCGTAGCCGGTCAGGCCGTTGCCGGTGCCGCCGTGGTAGCTGAACGGCGGGTAGACCCCCTCCGTGCCGACCTCGAGGGTGGGCGGCAGGTCCGAGGGCCGGGCTGCGGGGACGGCCGCCGACGCACCGGTGGCGGGCACCGCGACGTACAGCAGACCGAGGACGAGCACGAACAGGACCTGGGCGGCTCGCTTCACCCTGCCACCGTAACCACGCGCGGCACGGCCCGCAGGGGCGCGTACACGGGCGCTCAGCGCGAGGTCGTCGGCGGTCCGCTCCAGCGGAGCACGGTCACTTCGGCACCCTCGACGACGTCGAGCAGGTATGGCGCGGAAAGGCCCAGGCGGATCGCCCCCGTGCCTGGCGGCGTGACCACCAGCGTCTGGGGCGTCCGCTGGTCAGCGGCCTGCCGGTAGCCCCGCCACCACAGGTCGAAGGAGGCCTCCCCACCCCGGGCCGCGAGGCCGACCCGACGGTCCGGGACGACGCTCCCCGCCCCGGAGCGCCGGGTCGGCGACGGGGTCACCACCAGGGACAGGTCGCGGCCGCCCTGCTCGAGGCGCAGCGCGGGGTAGCCACGCACCCAGCACGCCGTCGCCGACGTGTTGGTCGCCACCACGGACACGGCAGAGCTGCCCATGGCCGAGTCCCACCCCCGGGCCGAGAGGGTCAGGTCGCCCTCCACGCAGGGCCGGTCGGCCACAACGGGTGTGGGGTCAGGCGCCTCCGAGGTCGCGGCGGGTACGGGGCTCGGTCCGGTCGGCGTCGGACCTTCCTTGCCGGTGTTCCCGTCCGGGGCGGTCGCGGGCGGCGAGGCGGCTGCCGACTGCACCCGCGGGTAGAGGTCGTCGCGCACCGCGCGGGCGGCTCCCCTTCCCCACGGCGTCGCGGTCACCAGCAGCACGGTCACCATGGCCACCACTGCTGCGACGACGACCGAGCCACCACCCGCAGCGGTCGGCGCGGCACCGACGGCAGCGGTGCCGTGGCCATCGACCGTCGGTGACTGCTGGTCGAGCCGGCGGGTGGTCGAGGCGGACAGGAGCCGGGCCGCGAGCACGGTCGCCCCCGCCCCGAGCCCGGTCGCCGTCGCGAGGACGACCGGCTCGAGGGCGAACCACGATGCCCCCACAGGTGCGGGGACGACCTGTGGGAGGACGACCGCGGTCACCACCCCGCTGCCAACGCCGACCGTGGCCGCCGCGCCCGAGACCAGCAGCGAGCCGAGGTCCCCGTCCCCGGGCGCGCGCACCCGGTGCGACCGGTCGAGCAGCCATGCGAGCAGGACGAACCACCCGAGGGCGAGTGCGCAGTAGAGCGCTGTCCCACCGAAGAGCCAGAACGGGGAGAGCACCACGACGGCCGCGGCCGACGCCACGCCACGCAGGGCCGCGACGCCGACGTGCCGCACGAGGCCGGTCCGCAGCGCCGGCCCTACGTCCCGCCATTCCCGGGCGTGCAGCCCGTGCCCGGAGGCCATGGCCGGGCTCCGCGGCGCCACCACCCGGCGAGCTGCCACGAGGACGAGCCCCAGACCGAGCAAGGCCGTCGCCCCCAGCATCCAACGACCCAGCTCTCGCTGGGCCAGGCGGTTCGCCGCGTCGTCGCACAGCCGGGCGTCGCGCTTGCAGGCCGTCTCGCCGAAGACGGTGGAGTACGCCTCGTACTTCCACGCCACCACGAGGAGCAGCAGGACGGCGGCCACGACGACACCACGACCGAGCCAGCGCCCCCACGACTGCATGTGCCGACCCTAACCGGGACGAACCGGTCAGCCGTTCGAGCACTCCCCCCTCGCTGTCGGCCCGGGTCCGCCCCCAGCGGTGCCCCAGTGCTGCCCCAAGTGCTGCCCCTGCGGCTATCCCGCCGCTAGCCCTGGCTCTGGCCTTGGCCCTCCCCGGCGATGTTGACCATCCACGCGGTGCCGTACTGGTCCGTGCACATGCCGAACTCGTCGCCCCACATCTGCTTCTCCAGCGGCATCGTGACGGTGCCGCCGCCGGAGGAGAGCTTGTCCCAGTAGCCGCGCAGCTCGTCGCGGTCGTCGCCGCTGAGGCTGATCGTGATGGCCGAGCCCTTCGAGTGCTCTATGCCCTCGGGGGCGTCGCTCCCCATGAGGGTGAAGCCCGCGTCGGTCTCGAGCTGGGCGTGCATGATCTTGTCCTTGTCGGGCCCGTCGCCCGAGCCGTACTCGCCGAAGGTGCTCATCGTCAGCGTGCCGCCGAAGACGTCCTTGTAGAACTCCATGGCCTGCCGGGCGTCGTCGGCGAAACCGATGTAGGGGTTGAGCTTCGAGGCCATGAGGTCTCCCGAGAGGTATGGCCCCGGCCTGCCCGGGGCTGGTCCTCCGGACGATAGACCCGGGCCCCGACAGCGGCCTCAGCCTTTCTGCGGGGTCCCCAGCGGGGTGGTCCGCAGCTTCTCCAGGCGGGCCCGCAGGGAGGCCTCCCGGTGGGCGTTCCCGTGCAGACCGAGGTATCGCGTGCCGAACACCGCGAGCAGCGCGTCGTCGAGGCGGCGCACGGCTCCGGCCGGGTAGCGGTAGCCCATCCTGGCGTTGATGGCCGGGGCGTCGATCGACTGGAGCAGACCGGCGAGCTCCTCGAGCGAGGTGATCCCGAGCTCGAGCAGCAGCCCGGAGATCCACGCGTAGTGGTCGGTGCGCGACCAGCCGGCGTCGGTGAACTGGCCGGCGAGGAACGTCGCGAGGTCGGAGGCGCTGATCCGCGGGTCGTTGTCGTCCGCCGGGAGGGTGTGCTCGCCCATGGTCGCCTGGAGCCGGTGCCGGATCTCGGAGAACTCCCGGTCGGCGAGCTCGAGCAGCCCGGCGGCCAGGGTGAACCGGCGGTCGAGGTCGCTGACGTGCTCCTCGGGGATGGTGCCCTTGTAGCGGATGTCGTGCTCGAACTCGGCCCACGCGTGCTGCAGGATCGAGCGCACCTGCACCGAGGCGCTGTACCCCTTGAGCGGGTCGTACTGCGGCGGGGCGCCCTTGATGCGGTCGATGGCGACGAGCAGGTGTCGGCTCGCGTAGCCGAACCGTCCCTGGCGCGCGGTCTCCTGGCCGAGGTCGCGGTCGTCGAGGACGCTGAGCTGGTCGGAGAGCAGGTCGGCGACCGCGGTGACGTCGTCGCGCAGGTAGGTCACGACCCGAACCCCGAGGGTGTCGGTGATCTGCTCGAACGGGTCGTCGTAGAGCGGCTTCCCGTCCGGCCCGGTGCGGGCGGCCTTGCCCGCGAACGAGGCGACGCTCTTGGCGCGCCCGGTCACCGAGACGTAGTTGATGCCCGCGTCGTCGAGCAGCGCGGTGATCATCGCGACGAACCCGTCGGCGGCGCGCTGCACGTCGTCGTGCACCGCGGCATACCGCTGCACGGCGTCGCGGACGCGGTCCTGGTCGTCTGTCACGAGCCCCACCCTGCCGTATGCAGCGCCGGCACGGGCCCACGGGCCACCTACTCCCCCGTGCGGCCGTCGATCCGTTCGCGCAGGAGGTCGGCGTGCCCGCAGTGCCGGGCGTACTCCTCGATGAGGTGGACCAGCAGCTCCCGCAACGAGATCCGGTCGCGGGTCGGGTGGGTGCTCACGACCTCGAGGGACTCGGCGCGGTCGACGAACTCGCGGGCGTGCGCGACCTCGCGGCGCCACGACTCCCAGGCCTCGGCGACGACGTCGGGGTCGGCGACCGCACCGTCGAAGTCGTGGTCACGGACCTCGTCGCAGTTGTAGAGCCGCGGGACCTGCTGACCCTCCATGGTGATCCGGAACCAGATCTGCTCGACCTTGGCCAGGTGGCGCAGCAGCCCGAGCAGCGACAGCGTCGACGGCTCCACCGACCGCGTGGCCAGCTGCTCGGGGGTCAGGTCCTCGCACTTGCGGGCGAAGGCGTCACGGAAGTGGTCGAGGTACTCCAGCAGCACCTCCCGCTCGGAGGGGACGGCGGTGGCGGGTGCGGTCGTGGCGTCGGTGGCGGGGGTGTGCTCGGGGACCATGGGCCGGATCCTCTCGTGTGGGGCAGGAATCCGCGAAGGGGTTGCGCGGTTGTCAACGCCATGACGACATGGGGATTCATCGGCAGTGGCAACATCGGCAGCACCGTGGCACGTCTGGCCCTCGCGGCCGGGCACGAGGTCGTGATGAGCAACAGCCGCGGGCCGGAGACGCTCGGCGACCTGGTGGCCGAGCTCGGCCCGGGTGCGCGTGCGGCGACGGCGGCCGAGGCGGCGAAGGAGGGCGACGTGGTCGTCCTGACCATCCCGCTCAAGAGCTACCGGGACGTGCCCGTCGACGAGCTCGCGGGCAAGGTCGTCATCGACACCCTCAACTACTACCCGCAGCGCGACGGCCAGGTCGCCGAGCTCGACGACGAGTCGACCACGACCTCCGAGCTCGTCCAGGCGCACCTGCCGCAGTCGTACGTGGTCAAGGGCTTCAACAACATCTACTTCGATCACCTCGCCTCGCTCGCGCGGCCCGCGGGCTCACCGGAGCGCAGCGCCCTGGCCATCGCCGGCGACGACGCGGACGCCAAGGCGACGGTCACGCGGCTCTTCGACGAGATCGGCTACGACACCCTCGACCTCGGCCCGCTGGCGGAGGGCTGGCGCACCCAGCGGGACACCGCGGCGTACGGCGTCATGTACGCCGCTGACCCCGCCGACTGGTCGAAGGGCGCCGTCCCCGTCGACGCCGCCGCCCTCGCGGACCGCGCCACGGCCGCCAAGCGGTACCGCGACAGCTGACCCACCCGACGGAGGCCGGGTCCGTGCGGTGCGTCAGCACGCCGTACCGACGGACCCGGCTCCCGTCAGGGTTCAGGCCTGGGCGAAGTACGCCTCCAAGCCGTCGAGCAGGCGGTCGACGTCCGAGTCGTCGGTGTAGGACGCCACTCCCACGCGTAGGGCGCCGGCGTCACCGAGCCCCAGGGCGCGAGAGGCCTCGAGCGCGTAGAAGCTGCTGGCCGGGACGTTGACGCCGCGCGTCGCGAGGAACCGGTAGACCTCGCCGCTGTCGTGGCCGGCGAAGTCCACGAGCAGGGTCGGGGTGCGCCGCGCCGCCCGCGAGTGGACCGTGGCCCCGGGCAGCTCGAGGAGCGCAGCCTCGATCCGCGTCCGCAGCGCCGACTCGTGCTCCTCCACGGCGGCGAACGACCTGACCAGCCGCTCACGCCGGGTCCCCTCCCCCGGCACGAGGCCGGCGATGAAGTCGACGGCGGCCGCGGTGCCGGCCATGAGCTCGTAGGGCAGCGTGCCCAGCTCGAACCGCTCGGGCACGGCGTCGGAGGACGGCGCCAGCTTGTCGGGGCGAAGCGTCTCGAGCAGGGCCGGGTCGGCCGCGAGCGCACCGCAGTGGGGCCCGAAGAACTTGTAGGGCGAGCACGCCACGACGTCCGCGCCGAGCGCCTCGAGGTCGACCGAGGCGTGGGCCGCGAGGTGGACGGCGTCGACGAACAGGAGGGCTCCCCGGTCGTGGGCGAGGCCGGCGATCGCGGCGACGTCGGGCCTGGTGCCGATGAGGTTGGAGGCACCGGTGACGGCGGCGAGCCGAGTGCGGTCGGAGAGCACGTCGGCGAACGCCTGGGGGTCGAGCTCGCCGGTCGTCGGGTCGAACTCGGCCCAGCGCACGGTCGCCCCCACCGCCTCGGCGGCGAGCACCCACGGGCGGATGTTGGCGTCGTGGTCGAGCCGGCTCACCACGACCTCGTCGCCCGGGCCCCAGTCCTTGGCGAGGGTGCGCGACAGGTCGAACGTCAGCGCCGTCATGCTGCGCCCGAACACCACTCCCCCGGGCTGGGCGCCGAGCAGGTCGGCGAGCGCGGCCCGGCCGGCCAGGACGTTGGCGTCGGAGTTCTGCTCGGCCTGCGTCACGCTCCCGCGCGTCGACATCGGTGCCGTCATCGTCGCGGCGACCGCCTCGGCCACCGCCGAGGGGATCTGCGACCCGCCCGGGCCGTCGAAGTGCGCGGCGCCACCCTGCAGGGCTGGGAAGTGCTCACGCAGGGCAGCGACGTCGAGCGTGGCGACGCCGTGGCCGGCAGCGGAGGCGGCGTCGGCGGAGGGTGAGGTCGAGGCGGCGGGTGCGGTCGGCGGCATACCGAGCACTGTGCCATCCCGCGCGGCAACGGGCAGGTCCGCCGCTGTCAGGCGGCCCCCACGGCCCACGTACGCCTCGCCTCGGAGTCCCACCGGCGCAGCTCCACCGCACGTCCCGCGATCTCGGGCACGGCTCCGTCGGCCCCGCGCAGGACGCCCAGCGCGGCCGCGAGCCCGTCGACCGGTATGCCGCGGGCGAGCGTGACGTGCGGCACCCACCGCCTGGGCGCGGTGTGGGGCGAGGGGCCGGCGGCCCCCGTGAGGGCCGTGGTCACCTCTGCGTGGAGGGCCAGCACCGACGGGGCCGGGACGACGAGGCGCGCGAGCACCAGGCGGCGCCCACCGAGCAGGACCGGCGGCCCGAGCCGTACGTCGAACGGCAGCGCACGCACAGCCGTGACCAGGGCCTCCTCGGCCTTTGCCGGGAACCCGTCGGCCACGGCGACCGACACGTGCGGGGCGTTGGACTCGCCCCGGTGGTCGGCCTGGCTGGGCAGGCCCGCGGCGGACAGCGCCGCCCACTCGGCGCGGACCGCGGCGTCGGTGGCCGGGTCGAGGAGGAGCTCCACGGACTGCACCCGACCATCCTCACGGGGGAATGCGAGGGCCGCGACCTCGGTTGCCGCCCTTGTTGAAGTTTTGACGATCGGCCCCCGTCGATCACCCATCGACTCCGAGGAGAACGCATGTCCCGCGCATTCGAGAACGCCCAGGTGGGC
The DNA here is from genome assembly GCF_052114585.1 of Pedococcus sp. 2YAF34. Lineage (NCBI taxonomy): Bacteria > Bacillati > Actinomycetota > Actinomycetes > Micrococcales > Intrasporangiaceae > Pedococcus > Pedococcus sp. 2YAF34. The sequence goes on along the minus strand of NZ_JBFRFA010000047.1, from coordinate 1,152 downwards.
CCGTGGACGCTGCCGCAGCGCTTCGTGATGGCCCCGCTCACCCGCAACCGCGCAGGTGAAGGTGGCGTCCCGACCGACCTCAACGTCGAGTACTACCGCCAGCGCGCGAGCGCCGGACTCATCATCAGCGAGGGCACCCAGCCCAGCGCCGTCGGCCAGGGCTACCTCGACACCCCCGGCATCCACAGCGACGAGCAGGTCGCCGGCTGGGCCAAGGTCAGCGAGGCCGTGCACGCCGAGGGCGGGCGCATCTTCATCCAGCTCATGCACGCCGGCCGGATCGCCCACCCCGACAACAAGAACGGCCTCGAGTCCGTCGCCCCGAGCGCCATCGCCGCGCCGGGGAAGATGGTCACCGCGAGCGGCCAGGTCGACCACCCCACCCCCCGCGCCCTCGAGACCGACGAGGTCCCGGGGATCGTCGCCGAGTTCGTGCACGCGGCCCGCCAGGCGGTCGCCGCCGGTGCCGACGGCGTGGAGGTCCACTCCGCCAACGGCTACCTCCTGCACCAGTTCCTGGCGCCGAGCAGCAACACCCGCACCGACGGGTACGGCGGCTCCCCCGAGAACCGCGCGCGCCTTGCCGTCGAGGTGACCCGCGCGGTCGCCGAGGCCATCGGGGCCGAGCGGGTCGGCATCCGGATCTCCCCGGCCCACAACATCCAGGGCGTCCTCGAGGAGGACCCGGCCGACGTGCGCGCCACGTACGACGTGCTGGTCGACGGCATCGCCGACCTCGGCCTCGCCTACCTCAGCATCCTGGCCGACCCCTCATCCGAGCTGCTGCGCGACCTGCGCCAGCGGTTCGGCGGCCCCGTCATCATCAACAGCGGGTTCGGCGAGGTCACCACGCTGGACTCGGTCGAGGGCCTGCTCGAGCGCGACCTCGGTGACCTGGTCGCGGTGGGGCGCCCGTTCCTGGCCAACCCCGACCTGCCGAAGCGCTGGCGCGAGGGCCTCGGGCTCAACGAGCCGAACCCCGACACCTTCTACGGCGGCGGTGCCGAGGGCTACACCGACTACCCGGCCGCCTGACCGACGGTCACCCACCGTCACCGACCTCGGCGCCCTCGACCGGCGTCGACGGGCCGCCCCGCCGTCCAGCGGGCTGTGCCCACCGGAGTGCGCCCTGCCCACGAAGCTTCGTGGCAG
>NZ_JBFRFA010000046.1:0-26939 GCF_052114585.1 Pedococcus sp. 2YAF34 | reverse complement strand
GAGGGACCCGGCCGGTCCGCCCCGCCGCCTGGGGTGGTGCCGACCGCGACCGCTCCCGAGCAGGCGCCCACCGCGCCCGGGAGCCCTGGGTGAGGGCGCGGTACGCCGTCGCCGCGGCGGGCTGCGTCGCGACCCTGCTCTGCGCCTGCGGCGGGGGGCTTTCCACCCGCGCGCCGATCCAGCCCGGCCTCGACGTGGGGTCGGTGCAGGAGAACGAGGTCCGCGTCGAGGCCAACCCCATCGCGGCGGGCTCCTCGCCCGAGCAGGTCGTGAGCGGCTTCATCCGCGCCGCGGCGGCCAGTGACGACCAGTACCAGGTGGCGCGGTCCTACCTGACCAGCGGGCCGGCGGCTGGGTGGCGGCCCGACACCTCGGTCGTCATCTTCTCCAACGACTCCGAGCTGCGGGTGAACCAAACCGGCGCCGGCACCGTCACCGCGACCGCCACCGCGACGGCCCGCGTGGACGGCAACGGCCGCTACCAGGAGCTGCCTGCCGACTCGACCGACGAGGTGACCTTCAGGCTGGAGCGCAGCTCGGGGGAGTGGCGCATCACCGGGCTGCCAGACCAGTTCGGCACCTGGCTGAGCGAGTCCGACTTCGACCGGCTCTACGACCCCTACCGCATCTACTTCCTCTCCACGACGCAGCGGCGCCTCGTGCCGGACGTCCGGTGGTTCCCCCTCGGCAGTGGCCTGGCCACGCGCTTGGCCAGGTCGCTCATCGCCGGCGTCCCCGACTACCTGCGCGGGGCGGTGCGCAGCGACGTGCCCACCGGCACCCGCCTGGCCGTCGACTCGGTGACCATCGACTCCGGCACCGCGACCGTCGACCTCACGGCGACGCGCCTGGCGACCGAGCCAGCCCAACGGCAGAACCTCGCCGCCCAGTTCCTCGCCACGGTCACCCAGGCGCCGGGGGTGAGCCAGGTGGCCCTGCAGCTCGAGGGCGCCGACCTGCAGGTGCCCGGGACGGACAGCGCCCTGCGCTCACTGTCGGTCCTGGGGTTCACCACGCCGAGCGACCCGGCCGTGAAACCGTTGCTGCGCATAGGGTCCACGCTGGTCCCCGTCGACCCCGACGAGGTCGGCGACCCGGGGGAGCGACCCCCACCGCCCACCACCGCCGCCCTCCCCTCCCTGCAGCCGGGCTGGACGTATCCGGCCCTGTCGGTCGACGGCAAGGAGGTCGCCGCCGTGAGCGGTGACCGCGGCCAGCTCGCCCGCTGGCGCGGGAAGACCCAGGTGCAGCTGCTGACGTTCGGGTCGCTGCTGACCCGCCCCACCTACGACCCGGACGGGCTCCTCTGGGTGGCAGGGCGTGACAAGGGCGCCACGCGCGTGTGGGTCCTCGACACCCGCAGCGACCCGACCACCACCGGCAAGGCAGCGCTGCAGTCCGTGTCGGTGGCATGGCTGGCCGACCGTCGCGTCGTGAGCCTGCGGGTCTCGCCCGACGGCCAACGTGTCGCCGTCGTCAGCACCGACGCCGGAGGCAACGCACCCCGTCTGGATGTTGCCGGGGTGGTCAGGGGCAGCAACGACGTGCCGTTGAGCCTGGCGCCGCCACTGAGCCTCGCGCCGACGCTGACCCTGGTGCGCGACGTCGTCTGGGTCGACGACGCGACGCTCGTGGCGTTGGGCCGCAAAAACTCTGGCCAGGTCATCCGGCCGTGGACGGTCCCGCTCGGCGGCCAGGTCGCCGCCGGCCCCGAGATCGCCGGCGCCCGCACCATCACGACCATCAACGGCGAGCGCGGGCTCATCGTCACCACGGACACCGGACAGGTGCTCATCCGGGCCGGCAGCCGGTGGCAGCCCGTGGGCGAGGGCAGCGACCTTCTCGTCGCAGGCCGCTAGGGACCGTCAGGGAAAGCCCCACCCGCCGGTGGGTCCGGCGTAGACGAGGATCTTGTCCACCCAGACGAACTGGGCCGCGAGGCCGAGGAGGCACGCAGCGGCGACGACCACGTGCTGGAGGCGGCGGGTCGGCGCCGACTCCGAGTCCGGCATCAGCACCAGGCCCAGCGGGAAGGCCAGGAGCAGGTAGCGCAGGATGCTGGTCGAGGCACTGGTCGTCAGCACCACGAAGCCGACCAACGAGGCCGTCCACGCCCACAGCTCGGGGCCCCAGCGCCGTACGGGTCTGGACAGGAGGGCGAGTGCCAAGAGGGCCAGGAGGAGTCCCGCCGCAAGCCACGCGGTCACTCCCGCATCGGTCAGGGCCGCGGCCCAGGGAGGCCGAAGTGCCGACCCGGTGAAGCCCGGCCACGCCTGGATCGTCGTGAAGTAGGCGTCCGGGTGCCCGCTCAGCAGTCCGGCCAGCGCCGGCCACAACCCCGTGGCGCCGACGACTGCTGCGGCGAGCACCGCCAGACGAACGCGGGGGGTGCCGGAGCCGGTGCCACGACGATCCTCGTGCTCGCGAACGAGCCAGTGGACCAGCACGACGGGTAGGAGCACCAGTGCGATGTTGCGCGTCAGGCCCAGGAGGAGCACGGGCACGATGGCCCACCCGTAGCGACGCTCGGTGAGCAGCAGCAGCGCCACCGCCACCAGCAGGAGCGCCAGGCTCTCGGTGTAGGCGGTCTGGAGGATCGGCGACGACACGAAGCAGCAGAGCAGGAGGACCGCCCCCGTCGCGCGTCTGGTGTCGAGGCGCCGCTCCACCAGCCGGAACACCACGAGGACCGCTGCGGCGCCGAGCAGCAGGCTGAGGGTCGGGGCGACCACCTCGAACCCGAGACCCGTGACGGCCATCCCCGCCCTGACCAGCGTGGGGTAGAGGGGGAAGAACGCCAACGATGACTGCACCGCGTGACCGCTGGTGTCGACGACCGTGCTGGGGTAGCCGTGCAGGACGATGTCCCAGTACCACTGCCCGTCCCACGAGGTGACGACCGAGCCGTAGTGCGCGGGCAGCCGCGCTGTCACGGCGGAGTGGTAGCCGGGCAGGTCCTCCATCCGTACCGCCCGCCGCGGCGCAGCCACGAGGATGAACACCGTCGTCACGACGCGGCTCAGCAGGTAGACGGCCAACGGGACCGCGTAGTGGCCCGCAGCCCTCCTCACCGATCACCCGGGGCGAGGAGGAGGAAGTCGTGGGTCGCAGCGACCCGGTGCCATCCCAGCCTGTGCTCCAGGGCGTCACCGAGCGCTGAGTCCCGCGCGACCAGGGCGACATCGGGGTGGACGCGCGCGACGAAGTCCTGCCAGCCCGGTTCGACACGCAGCGTGGAGGTGTAGTCGGCGAGGTAGGCGTGGTCGTAGATCTCGCCGCGCAGGTCGGCCACGGGTGTGAGGTCGGGGTGCGCCCACAGCAGCCACCCCGAGACCCCGAAGTCGTCGAGGACGACGCTGTGCCGGGGCAGCCCAGCCAGCGCCGTGTCGATGGGCGCCATGCCGGTGGGGTACGCCGCCGCCTTGCCGCCCAACCCGGCGCTCGCGAGGGCCCCCACGACGAGGGCGCCGGCGCAGAACGCCACGAGCCCCCGCCGTTCGGTGCGGGTCCAACCCTCGCGACGGGCGGTCAGACCTGACTGGAGCGCCGCGGCAACCAGGGGCGTGGCGGCGATGCTGCCCAACGGCACGAGCCGCCACATCCACAGGGTGCAGAAGGCGGCAAACGCGAGGAGGGCCAGCTCCCACAGCCGGGGCCGTCGACAGCCCCGCGACCAGGCGACCACGCAGATCAGCAGCTGCACCAGGGCAGCCCACGCGAAGACGTTGTTGAGGGGAGTGGCCCGCCACTCGTCGGCGATGGTGCTGGCGTTGCCCGCCACCTGGAACGGCGTGAGCAGCAGGCGGGGACCGAGCGGCGTCAGCGCGACCGCGGCCAGGCAGGCGAGCCACAGTGCCGCGAGCCGCAGCGTCTCGCGGCGCGTCGGCCGGGTCCGGGGGTCGACGACGGCGGCTGCGAGCAGCAGGACGCCGAGGGCCAGCCCGAACGTCCAGAGCCCGTGGCAGCACGCCCACACCCAGAAGACCGGGACCAGCCACCAGCGCGGCCGGCCGTCGCGCAACATCGACAGGCAGGCGTGCAGGGTCACCGCGAACAGGACGAAGCTGACGAGCTGGGGCCTCGGGTTGAGGCCGCCGCCGGCCCCAACCAGCGTCAGGCCGGCGGCAACGGCCGCAGGTAGCCGCCCCGAGTACCGGCGGGCCACGACGAAGACCAGTGCGGCCAGTGCCAGGACCGACGCGGCGCGCAGCCAGAGGACCGCGCCCATGCCGCCCACGGAGTACGCAGCGGACGCGACCATCTCGGGCAGCCACTGCGTCGCGGTGTAGTCGCGGTCGGCGAAGCCGGCTGAGGGGTCGGGAGCCACGAGGTCGAAGGCCTGCCGCAGGCGGTCGCCGGTGCGCAGGTGCCACCACACGTCGGGCTCGGCGAAGGTCGACAGGCCCTTGACCAGGGCGAGGGTGAGCACGAGCCCCACGGCGGTGCGGCTGACCATCGGCGGAGTGTTGCGGTCGGCCGGGCGGGTTGCAGCCCCGACCTCGGACTCGGTCGCCGGCGTGGTCACCGGGCTCACCGGGGGGCCTCCAGGAGGACGTGGCCCTGGTCGCGGGCGAGCTCGCGCCAGCGGTCCTGCTCGACGAGTGCGGCGCGGACGGGGGAGTCGGACGGCACGAGGGCGACCGTGACGCCCCGGTCGCGCACGTAGGCGTCCCAGCCGGGGTCCGCGGACATGGCACCGATGAAGTCCTCCACCTGGTGCGCGGTGTAGGACTCGACGCGCAGGTCGTAGACGGGGCGCAGCTGCGGTGCGGCATACATGAGCCACCCGCTGGTGTCACCGTCGACGAGGACCCTGGTGTCCGCGGGGAGCGCGGTGAGACGGGAGGTGAGGCCGAGGGGGACCCGGACCGGGGTGTTGGCACGGGCCGCCGCCACGGGTGCCGCGACGGCGACGCCGACAAGGGTGGCAGCGGCCCACGACGCCGTCGTCCGGCTGAGCACGCGCCCCTGCCTGGGGAGCGCGTCGCGGGGGGCTCCCTCACGGCTGCGCAGCGCCGCCTCGGCGGCGGTGGCGGTCAAGGGGACGGCGACGAAGGCCGCGACCGCCACGGTGCGTTCCATGGTCAGGGCCAGCGCGCAGCCCACGACCACCAGCACCACGTGCCAGCCGGGCATCCGACGCCCTAGCGCGACCCAGCAGAGCCACGCCCCCGCGAGCAGCGCCAGTGCTGCGAGCACGTGCGGCGACCGTACCGAGGACGGCATCCACTCCTGCACGAACTGGCGCCCCTGGCCACTGACCGCGAACGGCGTCAGCAGCAGCCGGGGTCCGATGGGCGTCAGCGCAGCGGCGGCGGCGCAGGCCGCGAGCAGGCCGACGAGCCGCAGTGCCACCCGTCGTCCGACGCCGCCGGACACGATGACGCAGAGCGCGACGATGCCACCGATCGCGGCCCCGGTGGCCCAGATGCCGTGGACGCAGGCGGCGAGCCAGGTCACCGGCACGAGCCACCAGCGGGCCCGGTGGTCCTGCGCCGTGCGCCACCAGGCGGCCAGCACGGGGACGAGCAGCACGAAGCCGGCCAGCTGCGGCCGCTCCGTCAGGGAGGGCCAGGCGGCGAAGACCGCCACCGCGGTCGTGGCGGCAGCCACCCAGGGGCGGGCCAGGGTGTGCGCCCAGAGCAGCAGCGCCAGGGCGAGCACGCCGATGGCGGCAGCGCGCTCCCACGCCACCAAGGGGGCGCCGAGGTGCGGGTAGAGCCAGGCCGTCACCACCGACGGCAGCCACTGCGTCGGGACGTAGGCGTGCGAGGCCAGCGGCGCCCAAGGGTCCGGGAGGGCGAAGCGCCCACCGTCGGCGAGGAACGCACCGACCCTGAGGTGCAGCCACGGGCTGGGGTCACTCACCGGGCGGACCAACAAGGCCGGCAGCGTCGCCAGCAGGAGGGCCGGCAGGAGGAGGCTCAGGCGGGTGGCTGCCGCGCCGGGCGCCCGGGCGCGCAGGCGCGCGCGCAAGGGGGCGGACGTCATACCCCAAGTCTCTCCCGTCACTGCTGCCCCATGGCGGTTGCCACACCACATCGGCCGTTCGGACGACCTTCAGGGTACGAAGGGCCCACGGCATCGTGCCGGGATGGCCGATTCGCGGAGGGTGCCTCGACTGACAACCTTCTGCGTGCCGGGGCAAGTCCGCCCCGGCAGCCCGTTGGTCTTGAAAGGACACCCAGCAACATGACCAAGTACATCGCCAAGTTCCAGTCCCACCTCGCCACCCGCGAGAAGGGTGCCACCGCGGTGGAGTACGGCCTCATGGTCGCCCTCATCGCCATCGTCATCATCGGTGCCGTCTCCCTGCTCGGTACCCGCCTGAACGGCCTCTTCAGCACCGTGGCAACCAGCGTCTGATCGAACTAGGACAACGGGCTCTCAGCCCGTTGATCGAGGAGGCACAGTGAACGCACTCAAGGCCTGTAGAAGGGCATCCGTTCGATGCCGCGCTCAGGGGGTGGGCGCGTTCATGGCGGCCTCAGTCAGCGAGCTGGACCGCGGTCGTCCCGGCCTACGTCGGGACGACCGCGGGGCCACTGCCGTCGAGTACGCGCTGATGGTGAGCCTCATCGCACTGGTGATCATCGGCGCCGTCACTCTTTTCGGGACGAACGTCGTCACGCTGTACCACGTGCCCGCCAGCGTCTTCCACCCGTAACCGCTCGAACACCGAGGACTGAACACCTATGGGACGCAGAATCGTCGCCATCTTTGCCGCTGTCGCCGTCGCCCTGGTGGGTGTCGCGGCAGTGCTGCTGTATGCGCGCGGAGCCGACGCCCGCGCCGTGGCGTCGCAGCAGCCCACCAACGTCTACGTGGTCCAGTCGGTCGTCCCCGCGGGCACGACGCTGAAGGATGCCGTCCAGAACGGCCTCATCATCAAGACCTCCGTCGCGGCGAAGGGTGTGCCCGCCGGGGCGCTGTCCGCGGTCGACGGAAGCAACGGCGGTCTCTACGCCACCACCGACATCCAACCGGGCGAGTACGTCCTGGCCGCCCGCTTCGGCACCAAACCGGTGGGCGAGAAGGCCATCGAGGTGCCGGCCGGCATGGTCGCTGTCTCGCTGACCCTGCCGGATCCGGCACGCGTCGGCACGTTCGTGACTCCTGGCTCGAAGGTCGTCCTCTTCGACACCTACACGCCTGTTGCAGGTTCTGCCTCCTCATCCAAGAGCACCGGGAGCGCCGCCGCCGTTGGCCTGAGCACTCGTGTCCTGCTCGACGACGTTTTGGTCATCGCCATGGGCGAGGCCTCCTTGACCCCGGCCCAGACGACCACCGCCGATGGTGAGCCTGCTCCCGCACCAGTGCGCGGAGCCTTGATGACCGTGGCGCTGTCGCCGGCCGACGCTGCCCGTCTCATCCACGGGATCCAGACCGGGTCGCTGTACGCCGCACTGCGTGGCACTGATGCCAAGATCGACCTGGGCAAGGTTGTCTCCGAAGCATCACTCTTCTCCAAGTAGGAGTACGTCATGACCCTGTTGTGGGATGCGGACCCCGCGGCCACCGACCGCTACGACTTCGCCGTCGGACAGGTGACCCGGGTGGACACCCAGGCCGCCATGGTGCGGGCCCTCGAGGACGCGCCCGACGAACAGCTCGTCCTCATCGGCCCGGACGTCGACATGGAGGGTGCCTGCCAGTTCAGCGAGTTCTGCCGGGTCGAGCGCCCCAACCTCGGGGTGCTCCTCCTGCGTCGGCGCCTGGACGTCAACGTCCTCGGCCAGGCGCTGCGCTCCGGCGTGCGAGAGGTGATCACGGCCGACGACCTCACCGGTCTCGCCGACGCGGCGCGCCGCAGCCGTGAGCTCTCCTCCCGGGTCGCCGGGCACGCCGGAGACACCGCGGGCAGCACGCGCTCGGCCCGCGTCGTCACGATCTTCTCCGCCAAGGGCGGCGTCGGGAAGACGACCTTTGCCACCAACCTCAGCACCTACCTCGCCTCCACCGGCTCCAAGGTGCTGCTCATCGACCTCGACCTGGCGTTCGGCGACGTGGGCATCAGCCTGCAGATGCTGCCGCAGAACTCGATCATCGACCTGGTCGGCATGGCCGGCCACATCGACGAGCAGGCCATCAAGTCGGTCGTCACCAAGCACGACAGCGGCCTCGACACCATCAGCGCCCCTGCCGAGCCCAGCGACGCCGACCGCATCCCCGGGTCGATCGTGGGCGAACTCATCCGCGTGGCCAAGCGCCACTACGACTACGTGCTGCTCGACACCCCGCCGGCCTTCACCTCCCACGTGCTCGCGGGCTTCGACGACAGCGACCTGCTGGTGCTCATCGCCACGCTCGACATCCCCGCGGTGAAGAACCTCCGCCTCACCCTCGACACGCTCGACCTGCTCGGCAACCCCAAGGACACCCGCCTCATCGTCCTCAACCGCTCCGACGCCAAGGTCGGCCTGCGGGCCGAGGACGTCGTCGCGGCGCTCAAGCAAGACATCGCGATCATGGTGCCCAACAGCACAGCGGTCCCGGCCTCGGTCAACCGCGGTGTGCCGATCATCCTCGACGAGCCGAAGCATCCCGTCAGCGTTGCCCTGCGTGAGCTGGCCGAGAAGTTCGTCCGTACGCCCGAGCCCAGCATTCAGGCCAACGGCGCCCAGAAGTCCTCGGAGGCCGGCAGCGGTCGCGCGAGCCGCTGGTCGCTCTCCCGAGGAGGAAACCGATGAGTCTCGCCGAGCGCCTCGAGAGCGTCCGCCGCAGCCAGCAGGCCGCCAACGACGCCGCCAGCAACACCCCGGCGCCGTCGGCGCACGAGCGCCAGCGCGTCGTCGACCCCTTCGCCGCAGTCAAGGCGAGCGTGCACCAGGCGTTGCTCGACTCCCTCGGCCCACAGCTCTACGATCCCCACCTCGACCAGTCCGAGCTCGAGGCCAAGGTGCGGCACACGCTGCAGGAGGTCATCGACCACGAGGAGACCCCGCTGTCCCTCGCTGACCGCACCCGGATCTCCCAGGAGGTGGCCGACGAGATCCTCGGCCACGGCCCGCTCGAGCCGCTGCTTCGCGACTCGGAGATCTCCGAGATCATGGTCAACGGCCCGGACTCCATCTACGTCGAGCGCGCCGGCAAGCTCTACCCCGTCGAGGCGCGGTTCAGCTCCGACGCGCACTTGCGTCGCACCATCGACAAGATCGTGGGCCGCGTCGGTCGCCGCGTCGACGAGGCCAGCCCGCTGGTCGACGCCCGCCTCCCCGATGGCTCGCGTGTCAATGCCGTCATCCCCCCGATCGCCCTCGACGGCTCCTTGCTCACCATCCGCAAGTTCGCCACCGACCCGTTCACCGACAAGGACCTCATCGCCTTCGGCACGTTCACGCCGCAGGTCCGTGACTTCCTGTCGGCCTGCGTCCGCGGCCGCCGCAACATCGTCATCTCCGGTGGTACCGGCTCGGGAAAGACCACGTTGCTCAACGTGGTGTCCTCCTTCATCCCCGACGACGAGCGCATCGTCACCATCGAGGACGCAGCCGAGCTCCAGCTCCACCAGGACCACGTGCTGCGCCTGGAGTCCCGCCCGTCCAACATCGAGGGTCGGGGCTCCATCCCGATCCGCGAGCTGGTCAAGAACTCCCTGCGTATGCGCCCCGACCGGATCGTCGTCGGTGAGTGCCGTGACGGCGCCGCCCTCGACATGCTGCAGGCCATGAACACCGGTCACGACGGCTCGCTGACCACGGTCCACGCCAACACCCCGCGTGACAGCTTGTCGCGTCTGGAGACCATGGTGCTCATGGCCGGTGTCGACCTCCCCGTCCGCGCGATCCGCGAGCAGGTCGCCGGCGCCGTCGACATGGTCATCCAGCAGGCCCGCCTCAAGGACGGCTCGCGCCGCGTCACCGCCATCAGCGAGGTCGTCGGCATGGAGAGCGACGTCATCACCATGCAGGACCTGTTCACCTTCGACTACAGCGCCGGGCGCGACGAGCAGGGCCGTTTCAGGGGCACCCTGAAGAGCACCGGCCTGCGCCCGAAGTTCGCCGCCGAGCTGCACGACCAGGGGATCGAGCTGGCCCCCGACATCTTCGTCCGGGGGATTTGATGCGCTTCTCCCTCCCGCGCAGGCTCGGCGTCGTCCTGGCGCTGGCCTCCGTGGCGCTGCTCGCGGGGGTCTCCTCCGCCGGCGCAGCCCAGGCCCCGAGCGTGAACATCACGGGCATCGAGGCCAAGAACGGCAACCTCATCGGCCTCATCTCCGCCAGCGGTGGCACCGACATCAACCCGGCCCTCACGGTCACCGTTGCCGGCAAGGACCACCCCGTCGACGCCATCACGTCGGGCCAGGGTTCACCGGTCACCCGGACCGCAGTGATCGTCGTCGACACCAGCGGCTCCATGGGTGAGCCCGGCATGGCCACCGTGCGCACAGCCGTCGCCGCGTTCCTCAAGAGCGTGCCCGACGACGTCCGCGTGGGCGTGGTCTCGTTCTCCGGCAAGGCCGTCACCAACCTCGTGCCGACCGCCGACCACGGCAAGGTGCAGTCGGCGGTCAACGAGCTGAAGTCCAGTGGCGAGACGGCCCTCTACGACGGCATCCAGCTCGCCGTGCGCACCCTCGGCACCAAGGGGGAGCGCAGCATCCTGGTCTTGTCCGACGGCGGCGACACCGCGAGCCGCACCTCGCAGGCAGCCGCCACGGCGGCCCTCAAGGCCGGTGGCGTCCGCGCCGAGGCCGTCTCCTTCAAGTCCAACGAGGGCAACGTCGCGGTGCTCAAGGGCTTCGCGTCGGCCGGGGGCGGGTCGGTGGTCTCCGCCGCCAACGCCGGCGCGGTCGCCAGCGCCTTCACCAGCGCCGCGCAGACCCTCGCCTCCCAGCTCACCTTCTCCATGCCGCTGCCCCCGGGCGTGACCGCCGTCCAGAACATCAAGGTCTCAGGCCAGGCTGGGGGCGCCAAGTTCTCCACCACCGCATTGGTCGACTTCGGCGACGGCGTGGCCGTCCCGACACCCACCTCGACCGCCGCCGCCAGGACGCCGATCACCGGACCCACCGAGGACGTCGTCAAGGCGAGCTCGCCGGGGTCGAAGCTGCTCGGCCTGTCGCCCATGGTGCTGCTCGCCGTCGGTGCGGTCTTCCTGGCGCTGGTGCTCTTCGGGCTCGCCCTGTCCAGCTCGTCCTTCAAGTCCGGGCGCCAGACCCGCGTCGAGAACATCGACCGCTACGTCGCCCCCGGTGCCGCCACCCCGACGAAGAAGGACCGCCAGCGCGCCGTCTCGGAGAACCTCGTCTTCTTCGGCGACAAGGTGATGGAGGGTCGCGAGTCGACCGGCAAGACCATGGCGCTCATCGAGCGCGCCGACCTCCCCCTGCGGCCCGGCGAGTGGTGGGTCCTACGGATCGTGGCCGTCGTCGTCGGCATCGCCGTCTCCATGACGCTCATGCGGGGTGGGGTCGTCATGACCCTCGTCGCGGCCCTCCTCGGCGTCGTGCTCGGCCTGCTCGCCCCGGCGTTCGTGCTGCGGTTCCTCGCCAAGCGCCGCGCCAAGAAGTTCGACCACCAGCTCCCCGACGTGCTCACCCTCGTCGCCAGCAGCCTCAGCACCGGCTTCTCCCTCCCGCAGGCCCTCGACGCCGTCGCCAAGGACGCCGCCGACCCCGCGGCCAAGGAGTTCTCCCGGGCGCTGGCCGAGACCCGCATCGGCGCAGACATCCCCGACGCCCTCGAGCGGATGGCCGACCGGATGGACAGCGGCAACATGCGCTGGACCGCCATGGCGATCCGTATCCAGCGCGAGGTCGGCGGCAACCTGGCCGAGACCATGCGCACCACCGCCAAGACGCTGCGCGAGCGCGAGGAGCTCGGCCGCCACGTGCGCGCGCTGTCCGCGGAGGGGCGGCTCTCCGCCTACATCCTCATCGGCCTGCCGATCGGCATCTTCTTCTACACGATGCAGACCAACCGGGAGTACGTCGAGTTGCTCTGGACGAGGCCCCTTGGCCTCATAATGATGGCGGCCGGGCTGGTGTCCCTCGGCATCGGTGTGTTCTGGATGCGCAAAGTCGTGGATGTGAAGGTCTGAGATGGGAACCATGTTGCTGATCGTCGGCCTCGTCGCCATCGCCGGAGCGCTCGTCACCATCGTCATCGCCGCGTCCTCGGGGGCCGGCCAGACCACCGGTGTCGCCCGGTCGCTCGAGCTCATCGAGAAGACCATCGACCGCCGTGAGGTGGGCAAGTCCGACCTGCCCGCCATGGAGCGGCTCGTCGCCCCCGTGCTCGCCAGGACCCGGTCCATCGCCGCCAAACTCTCGCCCACCGGCACCCAGGAAGGCCTGACGCGCCGCCTGGACCTCGCGGGCAACCCGGGCACCTGGACGGCAGAACGGATCATGGGTGGCAAGGGCGCAGGCCTGCTCGTCGGCGCGCTACTCGGCCTGACGTTCGGCGGGTTCACCCCCAAGGGGCTGCTCATCGCCCTCGCTGCCGCGGCTGTCGGTTTCTACCTTCCCGACCTGCTGCTCATGAACGCCGGCCAGAAGCGCCAGGAGGAGCTGCGCCTCGGCCTGGCCGATGCCCTCGACATGCTGACCGTCTGTGTCGAAGCCGGCCAAGGGTTCGACGCCGCGCTGATGCAGGTCGCCAAGGCAACCTCTGGCCCCATCGCGGGGGAGTTCGCCCGCGTCTTGTCCGAGATCCAGATCGGCAAGTCCAGGGGCGAGGCCTTCAGCTCGCTCGCCACTCGAACGACGGTCGCGGAGGCAAAGACCTTTGTGAGCGCCTTGGTCCAGGCGGACCGTCTCGGGCTGCCGATCGGCAGCGTGCTGCGTGAGCAGTCCACCCAGATGCGCCTCGTGCGTCGTCAGCGCGCCGAGGAGAAGGCGCAAAAGGTGCCCGTCAAGATCCTGTTCCCGATGCTGCTGTGCATCTTTCCGGCCCTCTTCATCGTCATCATCGGCCCGGGGGCCATCCGCATCGTCGACACCTTCAGCGGCGGCGGCGGCCTCTGACGTCAGCGTCGCCGAGCCCCGGGGCGCCAACCAAGGGGGTTCAGCGGCGGGCGTGGCCCACGGACTCGGAGCGGACCAGGCCGAGGCGCAGCGCGGCCATGACCGCGGACGCCCGGTTGTGGGCCCCGAGCTTCTCGTAGACCTTCGAGACGTGGGTCTTGACCGTCGATTCGCTCATGTAAAGGCGCTTGGCCACCGCGGCGATCGAGTCGCCGGCAACGAGTCGGTCGAGCACCTCGGCCTCGCGCGGCGTCAGCTTGGGCTTGTCGTTGGAGTCGCGGCGGCGCAGAGCCTCGGCGAGCCCGGTGGCCATGAAGGCGTCCGGGGCCACGGCGGCGCGACGGACCGCGGCGATGACCTCGTCCGACGGCGCTGACTTCAGCACCAGCGCGGAGGCACCCAGGTCGAGAGCCTCCAGCAGGGTCTCGTCGTCGTTGTGCATGGTCAGCACGACGATGCCGAGCCGAGGGGAGGCTTCGCGGGCCGCCCGGGCGAGCACCAGCCCCGACCCGTCGGGCATCGAGACGTCGACCACGAGCACGTGGATGAGGCTGTGGGCGAGGACGGTGCGCCCTTCGGCGATGCCCCCGGCCTGGCCGACGACCGCGAGGTCGGGCTCGCTGTCGATCATCCGGCACACGGCCTCGCGGACAAGGGTGTGATCGTCGATCACCACGACGTTGATGGTCATGACGGCTGGGGGATCCTTTCGTTGGAGAGCGTGGCCGACGGTGCGGCCCCGCGGCCACGCATGCGCATGCGGACCGCGACACCGTCGCCGGCATACGGCTCGACCGAGATCTCGCCGCCGAGGGTGGTCAGGGGGTGGTCGGCGAAGTCGCGCGGGCCGAGCGAGCTGGTGCCGTTGTGGGCGACCCAGAGCTCGACGCGCGGGGCCGCGACGTTGAGGCGGACCTCGACGGTCTCGGCGTTGAGGGAGTGCCGCGCGTCGGCGAGCACCTGGAGGAAGAGGCGGTAGATGAGGACCTCGGTGTGCGCAGGCAGGCGGAACCCGGTCTCGCTGAGGTGCATCCGGGTGGTCACTCCGGACGTCGAGCCGAAGTTCTGCAGGCGGGCACCGATGAGGGCGCCGAGCCCGGTGTCGGGGCGCACGGCAATGCGGAGGTCGGCGATGTGCAGCCGCAGGTCTGCCAGCACGCGGGAGACCTCCACGCGGAGCCCGTCGAGCTCCTCGGCGAGGGGGGAGCCGGTGTCACGGGCCCTGCGGCGCAGCGAGTCGATGCCGAAGCCGAGCGCCACCATCTCCTGGGCGATCCCGTCGTGCATCTCGCGGGCCAGCCGCTCGCGTTCCTCGAGGCCTGCTCGTTCGCGCAGCCCGGCGAACAGCACCGACAGGTCGATGTTGGCGGCATGGCGCGAGGCAACCTCGGAGGCTGCCACGAGGTCGTCCTCGGTGAAGGGCGTCACCAGCGGCCGGTCGGCCACCAGGAGGCCCAGGCGGTCGCCATGGTCGTCATGGAGGGGCACGACGATGACCGAGCGGGCGACGAGGTCGTCCGCCCACTCGCACAGCGTCGGGACGCCCTCGTGCCACGTCCGGGCGAGGATCGAGTCGGGCTCCATGGGGTCGGGCCACGGCGTGCGGTCGGCTCCACGGATGGCCAGCGGCACCGCCGGGTCGTCGCCGTACCCGACGAGGATGGCGCTCCGTGCCGCCCGCATCTGGGCGGCGAGGTCCTGAAGGGCCATCTCGGCCGAGCCGGGGGCGTCGAAACCCGTGTCGAGGGTCTCGGCGAGCTCGTGGAGGCGACGCAGCAGCAGCCCGGCCTCGGCGGCGATGTTGGGGTCGACGACCGGCTCGTCGGCCTCCATCCGGTGCGACCACGCGCCGAGCAGCCCGAAGACCAGGGCGAGCAGCGAGGCCAGGGCGATCTGCTGGCCCTCGCCCTCGGAGAGGTGGCGCAGCCACGCGGACGTGAGGAGACCGGTGACCAGGCCGACCGCGAAGACGGTGAGCGCGCCACGACGGGCAAAGCGCATTCCGGCGTGGAACGCCGGGATGAGGATCAGCATCTTGGACCACGCAGGCGCATAGCCCATGGCCACGCCGGCGGTGGCTGCGGCGACGCAGTACAGGGCGAACAGCTGCATCCGCCCGATCGCGTTGCCGCTCTGGCTGAGGTACTGGAAACCTGAGGCCGCGAGGTCGAGGGTGACGACCAGCAGGATCCAGGGCAGGCCCGGCAGCAGCGAGCCGTCGAGGGCAGCGAGGAGGGCGGCGAGCACGGCGATGCCGAGGCGAAGTCGCGTCGCCACGGACAGTCGGGGAAGCCACCGCATACAGCCCTCCCGTCTCACGACCTCAGCAGTTGTCCACAGAGCGAGGCTCAGACTAGTCGTGTCCTCAGGTTTACGTCGGCTGAAACAGCACCAACACTCCGTGAGCACACACTCCTGCCGTGACCTTCGCTCGCTCGTCGTTGGGTGCGCTGGCCGATCTGGCGCTCCCGGTGACGTGCGCCTCGTGCCGGGCCCTCGGCGCTGCACTGTGCCCCGACTGCACCTCCGGGCTCTGGTCGCAGGTGTGGGAGCGTCCCCGTCCGGTGCGCCCGCGGCCCTGCCCGCCGCGGCTTCCGCCTGTGTGGGCCGCCGGGGCGTTTGCAGGGGAGCTCGCCGCCGTCGTGGCCGCCTACAAGGACGACGGGCGCCGCGACCTCGCCCCGGTGCTCGCGGGCCTGCTGGCGGGTGCGGTCGACGCCGCGGTGGGTGGCGCGCCGGAGCTGAGGCGGGCGCTGTGCGCGCGCGACGGTCCGGTACTCGTCGTCCCCGTACCGTCCTCGCCTGCAGCACGCCGGCGCCGCGGCGACTTCCCGCTGGGGCAGCTGGCGGCCCTCGCGTGCCACGGCTTCGGGTCGGGGGAGGTGGTCGTGGCCGACGCGCTGCGGCTGCGCCGCCGGGTCGCCGACCAGGCCGGCCTCGGCGCCCGCGAGCGCCAGGTCAACCTCGAGCACGCCCTGCAGGTGCGAGGCAGGTGGCAGCCGGTCGTCGACCGCGCGAGCTGCGTCCTCGTCGACGACGTCCTCACCACCGGGGCCACCCTCGTCGAGGCCGCGCGGGCGCTGCGTGCCGGCGGGGCGAGGACCGTCGTGGCGGCCACGGCGTGCGCCACCGAGCGTCGCGCCGGCGCTCTCGGTCAGCGTCCAGCCGACTCCCGGTAAACGTTGGGTCAGGCGCGGTGTCGCATCCGTCGGACGTGGACTACCGTCGGTACATGGCCCCCCTGGCCCCCGTGCGTGACGCGAGAACAGGGCGCCTCGGACGCGGTCCGACGGGCGCCCTGGGCCGGGGAGCGGAGCCGGTCCAGCCTTCTCGTCCCCCATCGGGGCGGAGGTGGTGCCGCGGTTGACCCAGGGCGTGCCGCCCCCGTCTCGCACCACCCACCGCAACCATGGAGGAAAACCGTGGAGATTGTCGTCACCGGACGCCACATGCAGGTCTCAGACCGATTCCGTGACCACCTCGACGAAAAGCTGGCGAAGGTTCCCCAGCTCGCGCCGCGCGTGCAACGCGTCGACGTCGTGGTGAGTCACGAGCCCAACAAGCGGCAGGCCAAGTCCTGCGAGCGGGTCGAGATCACCTGTCACGTGAAGGGTCCCATCGTGCGGGCCGAGGCCTGCCTGGACGACAAGTACGCGGCGCTCGACGTAGCGATGGACAAGCTGATGGAGCGGCTGCGACGGGCTCAGGACCGCAAGCGCGTCCACCGTGGCCGGCACGCTCCCGAGTCGGTGGCGGAGGCCACGGCCCGCATCCAGGGCCTCGAAGCCCTGGCCGCGTCCGAGGACCACTCGCACGACGAGGCTGCCGAGGCCGAGCCCTTCGGTGCCCAGGGCAACAGCCCCGTCGAGATCCGCGAGAAGGTCCACGCCACCGTGCCCATGGCGCTCGACCAGGCCGTCGCCGAGATGGAGCTCGTCGGCCACGACTTCTACCTCTACCACGACGAGGACACCGGTCAGCCGAGCGTGGTCTACCGGCGCCGGGGCTGGTCCTACGGCGTGATCCACCTCGACGTCAGCCATGGGGGAGAGGTCGCCCAGAAGGTCTCCTGACACCTACGACCGTGCACCATGCAGGGCGGCGATGCCGCCGATCCCGCCGCCGAACCCCGGACGCCGTCCCAGATGCCGCGTTCGGGGTTCGGCGGCGGTCGGCCTGTTCTGACAGGATGGGCGCGTGAGCAGCGGGGATGTGCACCAGGGGCCGACGACCGACCCCATCCGGGTCGTCATCGCGGACGACCATGTCCTCTACCGTCGCGGCCTGCAGATGGTCGTCTCGCAGGACGACGACATCGACATCGTCGGCGAGGCCGGTGACGGCAAGGAAGCGGTCGACCGCGTCGTGGAGCTGCTGCCCGACGTGGTGCTGATGGACGTGCGCATGCCGCACACCTCCGGCATCGAGGCCTGCAAGACCCTCAAGGCGCTCGTGCCCTCCACCAAGATCATCATGCTCACGATGTCCGACGAGGAGTCCGACCTCTACGAGGCGGTCAAGGCCGGCGCCAACGGCTACCTCCTCAAGGACGTGCCCGGCGAGGAGATCGCCGCGGGAGTGCGCGCCGTCCACCACGGCGACTCACTCATCTCCCCGTCCATGGCCTCCAAGCTGCTGGCCGAGTTCGCCCAGATGAGCCGCCGGCAGGGTGAGCGCCCCAGCGCCGTCGGTGCGCCCCGGCTCACCGACCGCGAGCTCGAGGTGCTGCGCCTGGTCGCGCGTGGACTCGCCAACAAGGAGATCGCCCACCAGCTGTTCATCTCCGAGAACACCGTCAAGAACCACGTCCGCAACATCCTCGAGAAGCTCCAGCTCCACTCGCGCATGGAGGCGGCGATGTACGCGGTGCGGGAGAACCTGCTCGAACCCGGCGAATGAGCGCGGGCGCCGCCATCCCGCCGACCCTTCCGGCGCCGCTGCGGCTGACCAAGGCCCAGGCGCGACGAATCGCCTTGGCAGCACAGGGTTTCCTCGACCGCAGACCTGCGCCCGGGGAGGCGACGACTCGCCACCTGCAGCGTGTCATCGACCGGGTGCAGGTGGTCCAGATCGACAGCGTCAACGTCGTGACCCGCAGCCACTACCTGCCCTTCTTCTCGCGGCTCGGTCCCTACGACACCGCACTGCTCGACCGGGCGCGTGACCGTGCACCGCGGCGCCTCGTCGAGTACTGGGCCCACGAGGCGAGCCTGGTGCCGCCCACGACGTGGCCGCTGCTCGACTTCCGGATGCAGCGCGCCCTCAGCGACGCGTGGGGTGGGATGCAGCGGGTCGCCCACGACCACCCGGGCCTGGTGTCGGCCGTCAAGGCCGAGGTGGTGGCCGGCGGACCGATGACCTCACGGCAGGTGGAGGCTTCGCTGGAGCACGACCTGCCCCGGGAGCGCGAGCACTGGGGCTGGAACTGGTCGCTGGTCAAGAACGCCCTGGAGCACCTGTTCTGGTCGGGACAGATCACCTCGGCGGGGCGGACCAGCCAGTTCGAGCGCCGCTACGCAGCCCTGGAGCGCGTCCTCCCGCGGGCGGTCGTGGAGCAGGCGGCCGATCCCGCGCGCAGGCCCTCGCACGAGGAGGCGTTCCGGGAGCTGGTGCTGATCGCGGCCCGGGCGCACGGCGTCGGCACCGAGCAGTGCCTGCGCGACTACTTCCGGCTCAAGCCCGAGCAGGCGCGCCCGGCCATCGCCTCTCTCGTCGCCGAGGGTCAGCTGGTGCCCGTGACCATCGAGGGGTGGAAGCGGGCCGCCTACCTTCACCCGGAGGCGCGGCGCCCACGACGCGTGCAGGCGCAGGCCCTGCTGAGCCCGTTCGACTCGCTCATCTGGCAGCGGGAGCGGACCGCTGCCCTGTTCGGTTTCGACTTCCGGCTCGAGATCTACGTGCCGGCGCCCCAGCGCGTGCACGGCTACTACGTCCTGCCGTTCCTCTTCGGTGACACGCTGGTGGCCCGTTGTGACCTCAAGGCAGACCGCGCGGCGGGTGTCCTGCGCGTGCACGCCGTGCACTGGGAGCCGGGAGCCCCGGTCGAGGCGCGACCTGCGCTCGACGCCGAGCTCGCGCTGCTCGCCGGGTGGCTCGGGCTCCGCACCGTGGGCTGAGCCGGCGGGACGCCGTGCGAACGACCAGGCTGTGGCGGGATCCTGTCGAAGGATGACGAGATCGTGCTGGTCGGACGACGCGTTGGCACATAACCTTCGGGGGTGACGATCCTGCCACGGACCGGTCGCCGGCCCCCACCGGTACCCCGCGCGTCCACCGGGCCTGGTGGGTCACCGCCGTGGTGCTCGCCGCCCTCGTGGCCGCGGCCGGCTTCCGCTCCTCGACCGGCGCGCTGCTCGAGCCGCTCGAGGGCGAGTTCGGGTGGTCCCGGGCCACCACCTCCGGCGCGGTGACCGCCAACCTCGTCGTCTACGGGCTCACGGCGCCCTTCGCCGCCGCGCTGATGGAACGGTTCGGTATCCGGCGCGTGGTCACCGGGGCCCTGCTGCTCGTCGCGGTCGGCAGCGGCCTCACCGTCGTGATGACCGCCGCGTGGCAGCTGTGGGTGCTGTGGGGCCTGGCCGTCGGCATCGGCACCGGCGCGATGGCGCTGGTGCTCGGAGCGGTCGTGGCCAACCGGTGGTTCGTCGAGTCGCGCCGGGGCCTGGTCACCGGTGTCTTCTCCGCGGCGGGGGCGGCCGGCCAGCTCGTGTTCCTCCCCGGCATCGCCGCGCTCGCCACCGGACCGGGGTGGCGGTGGGCGGCGGTGGTCGTGACCGCGGCGGCGCTGCTCCTCGTGCCCCTGGTCGCGCTCGTGGTGCGCGACCGCCCGGCCGACCTCGGGTTGCGGCCCTACGGCGCCGAACCGGGGGAGGCGCTCGACGAGCAGCTGGCCCCGCCCGGTACCTCCGCGGACGGTCCCGCTCGCACGGCCCTGCGCACGCTGCGGGAGAGCGCCCGGTCACGGACGTTCTGGATCCTCGTAGGGACGTTCTGGGTGTGCGGGTGGTCGACCAACGGCCTCATCGGCACCCACTTCATCCCCGCCGCCCACGACCACGGGATGCCGGAGACGACGGCGGCCGGTCTGCTCGCCCTGGTCGGCGTGTTCGACCTGGTCGGGACCATCGCCTCGGGCTGGCTCACCGACCGGGTCGACCCGCGGATGCTGCTGTTCGGCTACTACGCGCTGCGAGGGCTGTCGCTGCTGTTCGTGCCGGCGCTGCTCGGTCCCGAGATCGCCCCGAACCTGTTCCTCTTCATCGTCTTCTACGGCCTGGACTGGGTGGCGACCGTGCCCCCGACCATCGCGCTGTGCCGGCGACACTTCGGCGTCGCGCGGTCGGGGATGGTGTTCGGCTGGGTCTTCGCCGCCCACATGGTCGGAGCCGGTGTCGCCGCCTCCTACGCCGGCTGGGTCCGGCAGGGGACGGGCGACTACTTCACGGCGTGGCTGACGGCGGGCGGGTTGTGCCTCTTCGCTGCGATGGCGTGCCTGGCCGTCTCGGCGTCGCCCGAGCATGGTCAGTGGAACGCCGAGGGGGAGCAGGCGGAGGTCGCGGCCGTCACCTGACCGTCCGGACGGCTCGCGTCCGACCGGCCGGTGCGGTTGACAGCCGTGCTTCCCTGTGGGGCATGAGCGACGTGGAGGTGCGGCCCAACCCAGACGAGCAGCGGTACGAGGCGTGGGTGGACGGAGAGCTCGCGGGCTTCGCTGCCTACCGGATCTCGCGCGGCCACCTCGTGCTCACGCACACCGAGGTCGATGACGCCTACGAGGGCAAGGGCGTCGGGAGCGCCCTGGCCCGCGGGACCCTCGACGACATCCGGGCGCGGGGCGAGCACGACGTGGTGGCGCTGTGCCCGTTCATGTCGGCGTGGATCGACCAGCACCCCGACTACCAGGACCTGGTCGCCCCCTGACCTCAGCGGCCGGGCTCGTCCCCTGTCTTGGGGGCGGGACGGTCGCGACGGACCGGCGGGTGCTCGCGGTACCAGTCCCGCCAGATGAGGCGGTGCACCGGGACGAGCCGCGGGACGTCACGCAGCCCAGGGATCAGCGGCAGGAACATCAGGCCCAGCGTCAGCACCATCATCAGGCCCCAGACCTGCGCGTCGGCGTTGTCCGAGGTCGAGAACGGCGCGACCTGGTACCAGAACGTGTAGAGCCACATCCACGGCTGGCCGGGGTAGTTGCCCGTCTCGTTCATCATTCCCCACTGGTCGCCGCCGAGCTGCTGGGCGCGGGCGGTGTCCTCGAGGTAGGCGCCGTCGCTGAGCAGGAGGATCGTGCGCGTCTGGTCACCGCCGTAGAAGTTGCCCGACGCGGCGAGCTGGCCCTCCAGGCCGCCGCTGCGCGCGACCGCCAGGAACGACTGCGCCAGCACCGGGACCGGGCCGTAGCTGCCGGAGGCGACGGCTGCGGGGTTGCCGTCGGGTGCCTTGGCCAGCGCGTCGCCGTACGCCGTGGCCCACGCCGTGCGCGTGCCGGCCGGGGCGCTCCGCCAGGCGGCCAGCGCCGCCTTCGTCGGCGCGTCGGCGGCGGCCCGCGTCAGCGGGTCGAGCACCAGTGCGGCGGAGTCCACCGGGATGCGCACCCCGCCCCACTTCTGCAGGGGGATGCCCAGGACCTTCTGGCCCTCGGAGGCAGTGTTGTACGGCGCGCCGTAGGTGGCGCTCACGCTGGTGCCGGCCAGCTCGGAGGTCGCCGTCGCCACGACGTCGGCCGGTGCCGCCTGCGCCCAGCCCGACATCGTGATCGACCGCTCGTCGGGGGAGGAGAACACGGCGGCGAGGGCGGCGGTGAGCAGGGCCACGACGGCCAGCGCGACGACGAACTCCTTGACGAGGTCGTACGGCCGTGTGGCGAACGAGTGCGAGTCGGGGGTCCGCGTCGCAACGGGGTGGGGGCGGGCCTGCCGGGGCCTCGTCGGAGTGTGCGTGGCCACCTCACTCACCGTCCCTCGCGTCGATGGGCGGCACGACGCCGTGGCGGCGGACCAGCACGACGTGCAGCACCGTGATGAGGCCGATCGCGAGGGGCAGCAGGACGACGTGCCACAGGAGCATCTGCCCGGGGTTGAGCACGTTGAACCAGGCGCCCACGCCGATCGCGTTGATGCCGTCCTTGGCCTCGGCGCTGATCCACTGGGAGTCGAAGTTGGACTGCGACAGGTACCCGGTGAAGGCGGTGCCGATGGAGGTCACGAAGGCGGTGACGCCGGTGACCCAGGTCAGCAGGCGCCCGCCCCGCCAGGCGGCCATCCAGAACTTGCCCCACAGGTGGATGACCATGAAGCCGAAGAACAGCTCGACGCTCCACAGGTGCAGCGAGTTGACGAAGTGGCCCAGCGACGACACGTGCCACCACGCGGCTCCGCCGACGGCCAGGACGCAGCCGGTCGCCACCACGACGACCAGCGAGGCCACCGTCAGCACCCCGAACACGTAGATCCACGACGACACGAAGACGGGCTGGCGGTCGGGCAGGGCCTGGCCAGGTGGCACCGTGCGTTCGATGCGCTCGCGCAGGGCGCGGGTCCAGCTGTCCGCAGGTCGGCGGGCAGTCTCTCGCCGGGCTGCGGCGCCGGCGCCGCTCACAGCCGGTCCCCGGAGTCGTCCCGGGCCCAGGCAGAGCGCCCGAAGGGGACCACCAGGGCGATGACGAACACCACGACCATCGCCAGGATGATCAGCAGGTTGGCCAGCTCGATGCGGAACCAACCCCAGTGGACGACGTGCGGCGACGCCGCCATGACTGCTGCTGCACGGACCATCTCGACCTCGGCTCGTCCGCGGGCGGTGGGCTGCCGCCCTCGTGCCATGGTCGACCGGGTACCCCTCCCCGCACAGGGCCCAAGGTCCTCCCCGGCGCGCTCGGCACGTCGCGGAACCTGCTCGGGGGGCGACGCGTTCGCCGACCGGGGACCATTCACCACCCCGGGGCGTCCACAAGCGCGCACCGACTCGACTAGCCTAGGTCGGGCCGTTGCCACCCGGACGTCCACGGCTGCGATCTTCCGGGCGTAGCAGGAGATCAGAACTTCAGGAGATATTGCGTGTCCAAGATCGTCGAACGACTGCTGCGCGCCGGTGAAGGCCGCATCGTCAAGAAGCTCCATGGCATCGCCGCGCAGGTCAACTCCATCGAGGAGGACCTCGCGGGCCTCACCGACGCCGAGCTGCGCGCCGAGACCGATGTGTTCCGCAAGCGCCTCGCCGACGGCGAGACCCTGGACGACATCCTGCCCGAGGCCTTCGCGGCGGTCCGGGAGGCGTCCAAGCGCACCCTGGGCAAGCGCCACTTCGACGTCCAGCTCATGGGTGGGGCGGCCCTGCACCTGGGCAACGTCGCCGAGATGAAGACCGGTGAGGGCAAGACCCTGGTCGCGACCCTGCCGTCCTACCTCAACGCGCTCGAGGGCAAGGGCGTGCACGTCGTCACGGTCAACGACTACCTCGCCGAGTACCAGTCCGAGCTCATGGGCCGCGTGCACCGCATGCTCGGCCTCGAGACCGGGGTCATCCTCGCGTCGATGACGCCCGCCGAGCGCCGCGTCGAGTACGCCAAGGACATCACCTACGGCACCAACAACGAGTTCGGCTTCGACTACCTGCGCGACAACATGGCGTGGTCCATGGACGAGCTGGTGCAGCGCGGCCACAACTTCGCCATCGTCGACGAGGTCGACTCGATCCTCATCGACGAGGCCCGCACCCCGCTGATCATCAGCGGCCCGGCCGACGCCGCCACCAAGTGGTACGTCGAGTTCTCCAAGATCGCCCAGCGCCTGACCCGCGGCGAGCTCGAGTCCGGCGAGGGCGACTACGAGGTCGACGAGAAGAAGAAGACCGTCGGCGTCCTCGAGGCCGGCATCGCCAAGGTCGAGGACTACCTCGGCATCGACAACCTCTACGAGTCCGTCAACACCCCGCTCATCGGCTACCTCAACAACGCCATCAAGGCGAAGGAGCTGTTCAAGCGGGACAAGGACTACGTCAACATGAACGGCGAGATCCTCATCGTCGACGAGCACACCGGCCGCATGCTCGCCGGGCGCCGCTACAACGAGGGGATGCACCAGGCGATCGAGGCGAAGGAGGGCGTCGAGATCCAGAACGAGAACCAGACGCTCGCCACGATCACCCTGCAGAACTACTTCCGCATGTACGACAAGCTCTCCGGCATGACGGGCACGGCCCAGACCGAGGCCGCCGAGCTCAACTCGATCTACAAGCTCGGCGTCGTCCCGATCCCGACGAACCGGCCGATGATCCGCAAGGACCAGCCCGACCTCGTCTACCGGACGGAGGAGGCCAAGTACACCGCCGTCGTCGACGACCTCGTCGAGCGCTACGAGCAGGGGCAGCCCGTCCTCGTCGGCACCGTCTCGGTCGAGAAGAGCGAGTACCTGTCCGACCAGCTGCGCCGCCGCGGCGTCCCGCACGAGGTCCTCAACGCCAAGCAGCACGAGCGTGAGGCGGCCATCGTCGCCCAGGCCGGCCGCAAGGGCGCCGTGACCGTCGCGACCAACATGGCCGGACGCGGTACCGACATCATGCTCGGCGGCAACCCCGAGTTCATGGCCGTCGCCACCCTCAAGCAGCAGGGCCTCGACCCGGAGGAGACCCCGGAGGAGTACGAGGCAGCCTGGGACGAGGCGCTGGCCAAGGCCGAGGCCGCGGTCCAGACCGAGCACGACGAGGTCAGCGGCCTCGGCGGGCTCTACGTCCTCGGCACCGAGCGCCACGAGTCGCGGCGCATCGACAACCAGCTGCGTGGACGCTCCGGCCGCCAGGGCGACCCCGGCGAGTCCCGGTTCTACCTCTCGCTGCAGGACGACCTCATGCGCCTGTTCAACGCGGCGATGGTCGACCGGTTCATGACCACGGCCAAGATGGAGGACGACGTCCCGATCGAGTCCAAGATGGTCAGCCGCTCCATCCAGAGCGCGCAGGGCCAGGTCGAGGGCCGCAACTACGAGATCCGCAAGAACGTCCTCAAGTACGACGACGTCCTCAACCGCCAGCGCACCGTCATCTACGACGAGCGTCGCCGCGTGCTCGAGGGTGAGGACCTGCACGAGCAGATCCGCCACTTCATCAACGACGTCGTCGGCGGCTACGTCGACGCCGAGACGGCCGAGGGCTTCGCCGACGACTGGGACCTCGACCGCCTCTGGACCGCGCTGAAGACGCTGTACCCGGTGTCGATCACCCCGGACCAGCTCATCGAGTCGGTCGGTGGCCGCGAGGCCCTGACCGCAGACGTGCTGCGCGAGCAGATCACCTCCGACGCCCACCACGCCTACGACGCCCGCGAGGAGCAGCTCGGCGAGGAGGTCATGCGTGAGGTCGAACGGCGCGTGGTCCTGTCCGTGCTCGACCGCAAGTGGCGCGAGCACCTCTACGAGATGGACTACCTCCAGGAGGGCATCGGCCTGCGCGCGATGGCCCAGCGCGACCCGCTCGTGGAGTACCAGCGCGAGGGCTTCCAGCTCTTCGAGGCGATGAACGAGTCCATCAAGGAGGAGTCGGTCGGCTACCTGTTCAACGTGCAGGTCGACGTCGACCAGCCGCAGGAGCAGGCGCCGGCGGTCCAGCCGATGAGCGTCTCCGACATGCTCGCCGGGGCCAACCTGGGCGGGGACGGCGACCACGCCGGTCACGACCACGCCGGTCACGACGACCACGACGACCACGACCACCCCGGGCACGAGCACGAGCACGGGGAGCCGGTTCCCGCCGAGGTCGGCGCGCCGGCCGCGGGCGAGCCGCAGTCCTCGGGCGAGCGCACGCCGGCGTTCCGGGCCAAGGGCCTCGAGCAGCCCGTGCGCCGTACCAGCGAGCTCCAGTACTCGGCACCGGGCGAGACCGGCGAGGTCGAGCAGCGGGGCGGTTCGGTCGACGACCAGCTCACCCCCGAGCAGCTCGAGGGCGCCTCGCGCAACGGTCCGTGCCCCTGCGGCTCGGGCAAGAAGTTCAAGATGTGCCACGGCGCGAAGGACTGACCGCGGTTCCACGAGCCGCCGGGCGCTGACCGCGCGGCAAGCGCCACGCCCCAGCATGACGGCGCCGCACCCACCAGGGTGCGGCGCCGTCCGCGTCCGTCTCCGGGTCACCCCACCTGGAGCGCCTCGACCCGCCACCGGCCGTCGAGGCCCACCAGCCGCAGGGCGAGCGCCCGGACCCGGCCGCCGTCGACCACGACTGCGCTCACCTCGGCGACGCCGTCCGCGGGTTCGCACACCCGCAGGCTCCGCACGACCGTACGCCGCGTCGGCGGCATGCCGCGGCGGGCCGAGACCGCCGCCCGCCGCGCCACGACGGCGTAGACCTCGGGCGTGGTCCACCGCAGCACCTGGGGCGCGGGGCGCACGCCGCCCATCACCTCGACGAGGGCCTGGGCGAGGTGGCCCGCCCACTCGCGCGGGTCGGGGAGGTCGTCGCGCCGGGTGGGCTGCTCGCCGAAGATCTCCGCATCGCTGCGCAGGCTGAAGTCCACGGCGAGGGCGTCCTGCACGTAGCGCGGGCCACGGGTCACCGGAGTGCGCCAGTCGTCGTCGGTCTCCGCGATGACCGGTGGCCGGTGGCGAGGGGTCGGCAGGATCCGCAGGGGCGCCAGGGCCGAGGGTGCCGGCGCGGCAGCACCCGCGTTCGGTCGCTGCCCTTGTCGGGCCACGGCGCTCACCGGGCGCTCACCGTCGCCGCAGGAGCGCGCAGCTGCTGGCCGGGCACCAGCAGGTCGGGGTCGTCCCCGATGACCGAGCGGTTCGCCTCGTGCCAGGCAGGCCACGCCGCGGCGACCTCGGCGTCGGATGCCTCGGGCCCGAGCTGGCGCGCCACGATGCTCCACAGCGTGTCGCCGCGGTGGACGACCACCTCGTCGGCGGTGGCGCGGGCACCCGGGCGCAGCCCGAGCACCTCGACCGGCGCCTGCGGGCGCTGCACCGGGCGCGTCGGGGTCCAGCCC
>NZ_JBFRFA010000045.1:0-32328 GCF_052114585.1 Pedococcus sp. 2YAF34 | reverse complement strand
TGTGCGTCCGATCCTTGAGAACTCAACAGCGTGTCAAAAATCGATGCCAATTACCTCGTCTCTGGGGTGCCGGCTGCTGGCCTTTCTGGTTGGTGGTTTGGTGTTCTGGAACGAAAATCCTTTGGTTGAACATTGAATGCTAGTGATTTTGCTAGTTGTTCTTGCTCAGTCAGTTTGACGACCCTTCTAGGGTTTCGCTTTTCCTGCTGCATTTTGTGTGGTGGGTAGCAAACATCAATGGAGAGTTTGATCCTGGCTCAGGACGAACGCTGGCGGCGTGCTTAACACATGCAAGTCGAACGGTGATGATGGGAGCTTGCTCCTGTCTGATCAGTGGCGAACGGGTGAGTAACACGTGAGTAACYTGCCCCAGACTCTGGAATAACCCCGGGAAACCGGAGCTAATACCGGATATGACACCAATCTGCATGGATATGGTGTGGAAAGTTTTTCGGTCTGGGATGGACTCGCGGCCTATCAGCTTGTTGGTGAGGTAATGGCTCACCAAGGCGACGACGGGTAGCCGGCCTGAGAGGGCGACCGGCCACACTGGGACTGAGACACGGCCCAGACTCCTACGGGAGGCAGCAGTGGGGAATATTGCACAATGGGCGCAAGCCTGATGCAGCGACGCCGCGTGAGGGATGACGGCCTTCGGGTTGTAAACCTCTTTCAGCAGGGAAGAAGCGCAAGTGACGGTACCTGCAGAAGAAGCACCGGCTAACTACGTGCCAGCAGCCGCGGTAATACGTAGGGTGCGAGCGTTGTCCGGAATTATTGGGCGTAAAGAGCTTGTAGGCGGTTTGTCGCGTCTGCCGTGAAAATTCGAGGCTCAACCTCGAACTTGCGGTGGGTACGGGCAGACTAGAGTGTGGTAGGGGAGACTGGAATTCCTGGTGTAGCGGTGAAATGCGCAGATATCAGGAGGAACACCGATGGCGAAGGCAGGTCTCTGGGCCACTACTGACGCTGAGAAGCGAAAGCATGGGGAGCGAACAGGATTAGATACCCTGGTAGTCCATGCCGTAAACGTTGGGAACTAGGTGTGGGTCTCATTCCACGAGATCCGTGCCGCAGCTAACGCATTAAGTTCCCCGCCTGGGGAGTACGGCCGCAAGGCTAAAACTCAAAGGAATTGACGGGGGCCCGCACAAGCGGCGGAGCATGCGGATTAATTCGATGCAACGCGAAGAACCTTACCAAGGCTTGACATATGCGAGAACGCGGCAGAGATGTCGTTCTCTTTGGACACTCGCATACAGGTGGTGCATGGTTGTCGTCAGCTCGTGTCGTGAGATGTTGGGTTAAGTCCCGCAACGAGCGCAACCCTCGTTCTATGTTGCCAGCACGTGATGGTGGGGACTCATAGGAGACTGCCGGGGTCAACTCGGAGGAAGGTGGGGATGACGTCAAATCATCATGCCCCTTATGTCTTGGGCTTCACGCATGCTACAATGGCCGGTACAAAGGGCTGCGATACCGCGAGGTGGAGCGAATCCCAAAAAACCGGTCTCAGTTCGGATTGGGGTCTGCAACTCGACCCCATGAAGTCGGAGTCGCTAGTAATCGCAGATCAGCAACGCTGCGGTGAATACGTTCCCGGGCCTTGTACACACCGCCCGTCAAGTCACGAAAGTCGGTAACACCCGAAGCCGGTGGCCCAACTCGCAAGAGGGGGAGCCGTCGAAGGTGGGACTGGCGATTGGGACTAAGTCGTAACAAGGTAGCCGTACCGGAAGGTGCGGCTGGATCACCTCCTTTCTAAGGAGCATCTCGTCGCCAGGCGCAAGCTTGGTGGCGCAGAGCCCGAAACTGCCGGCGARTGTTCGGCAGCGGGTGCTCAAGGGTGGAACATCGATTATTTGGCGCTGACACCAKCTCGTGTCGCAAGTACAAGTCRGGTCCTCGGACCTGGCAGTGGAACGCGGTCGAGGGGGTGGGGGCGTCTGACACGTTGTTGGGTCCTGAAGGCTCGGGCGAAAGCTTCGATCCTTTGGGCCGGTTACGGCCTTGGACCCATCCCTCCAGTCAAACCGTTCCGCGTCAGCGGGGTAGGTGCTGGGTGTGGGGTGGGGCCGCCCGTATGTTGAGAACTACACAGTGGACGCGAGCATCTTTGTGGCTCAAGTTTTTAAGGGCACACGGTGGATGCCTTGGCACCAGGAACCGAAGAAGGACGTAGGAATCTGCGATAAGCCTCGGGGAGTCGATAACCAGACTGTGATCCGAGGATTTCCGAATGGGGAAACCCGGCTGGAGGCAAGTCCAGTCACTCCCGCCTGAACACATAGGGCGGGTAGAGGGAACGTGGGGAAGTGAAACATCTCAGTACCCACAGGAAGAGAAAGCAACCGCGATTCCGTGAGTAGTGGCGAGCGAAAGCGGAAGAGGCTAAACCTCAGTTGTGTGATACCTGTCAGGGGTTGCAGCTGGGGGGTCGTGGGACTTTTCGGTCAGTGCTGACACGCTGGCATGGAGTCAGAAATGCGCGTTGTAGTCGAAGGGCATTGAAAGGCCCGGCACAGAGGGTGCTACCCCCGTAGACGAAACAATGCGCACTCCAGAGAAGTATCCCAAGTAGCACGGGGCCCGAGAAATCCCGTGTGAATCTGGCGGGACCACCCGCTAAGCCTAAATATTCCCTGGTGACCGATAGCGGACAAGTACCGTGAGGGAAAGGTGAAAAGTACCCCGGGAGGGGAGTGAAATAGATCCTGAAACCGTGTGCCTACAATCCGTCGGAGCCTCCTTGTGGGGTGACGGCGTGCCTTTTGAAGAATGAGCCTGCGAGTTAGTGCTCAGTGGCGAGGTTAACCCGTGTGGGGAAGCCGTAGCGAAAGCGAGTCCGAATAGGGCGTTTTAGTCGCTGGGTCTAGACCCGAAGCGGAGTGATCTACCCATGGCCAGGTTGAAGCGACGGTAAGACGTCGTGGAGGACCGAACCCACTTAGGTTGAAAACTGAGGGGATGAGCTGTGGGTAGGGGTGAAAGGCCAATCAAACTCCGTGATAGCTGGTTCTCCCCGAAATGCATTTAGGTGCAGCGTCACGTGTTTCTTACCGGAGGTAGAGCTACTGGATAGCTGATGGGCCTCACCAGGTTACTGACGTTAGCCAAACTCCGAATGCCGGTAAGTGAGAGCGTGGCAGTGAGACTGCGGGGGATAAGCTCCGTAGTCGAGAGGGAAACAGCCCAGACCACCATCTAAGGTCCCTAAGCGTGTGCTAAGTGGGAAAGGATGTGGAGTTGCATTGACAACCAGGAGGTTGGCTTAGAAGCAGCCACCCTTTAAAGAGTGCGTAATAGCTCACTGGTCAAGTGATTCCGCGCCGACAATGTAGCGGGGCTCAAGCACACCACCGAAGCTGTGGCATTGACACTTTGCCCGGCCGTGGCATCTGAGGATCCACGGTCCAAGCGTGTTGATGGGTAGGGGAGCGTCGTGTGGCCAGGGAAGCGGCGGAGTGATCCAGCCGTGGAGGCCACACGAGTGAGAATGCAGGCATGAGTAGCGAATGACGGGCGAGAAACCCGTCCGCCGAATAACCAAGGGTTCCAGGGTCAAGCTAATCTGCCCTGGGTAAGTCGGGACCTAAGGCGAGGCCGACAGGCGTAGTCGATGGACATCCGGTTGATATTCCGGAACCGGCGAAGAACCGCCCATGACGAACCTAGTGATGCTAAACGCCCAAAGCCAGTTCCCAACGCCTTCGGGCTGAGGTTGCTGGTGGAGCGCGTGACCCGATCTAGTAGTAGTCAAGCGATGGAGAGACGCAGGAAGGTAGCCTCCGCGTGGCGATGGTAGTCCACGTCCAAGGGTGTAGGGAGTGACCTAGGCAAATCCGGGTCGCACATATCCTGAGACCTGATAGTGACCGCGTATGCGGGAAGCAGGGTGATCCTATGCTGCCAAGAAAATCTTCTAGCGAGGTTCGAGCCGCCCGTACCCCAAACCGACTCAGGTGGTTAGGTAGAGAATACCAAGGCGATCGAGTGAATCGTGGTTAAGGAATTCGGCAAAATACCCCCGTAACTTCGGGAGAAGGGGGGCCCAGACCCTGAAGTCACTTGCTGACTAGGGGAAAGGGCCGCAGAGACCAGGGAGAAGCGACTGTTTACTAAAAACACAGGTCCGTGCGAAGTCGCAAGACGATGTATACGGACTGACGCCTGCCCGGTGCTGGAAGGTTAAGAGGACCGGTTAGTTCTTCGGAGCGAAGCTGAGAATTTAAGCCCCAGTAAACGGCGGTGGTAACTATAACCATCCTAAGGTAGCGAAATTCCTTGTCGGGTAAGTTCCGACCTGCACGAATGGCGTAACGACTTCTCCACTGTCTCAACCACGAACTCGGCGAAATTGCACTACGAGTAAAGATGCTCGTTACGCGCAGCAGGACGGAAAGACCCCGGGACCTTTACTACAGCTTGGTATTGGTGTTCGGTACGGCTTGTGTAGGATAGGTGGGAGACTGTGAAGCCGGCACGCCAGTGTCGGTGGAGTCAACGTTGAAATACCACTCTGGTCGTTCTGGATATCTAACCTCGGTCCGTGATCCGGATCAGGGACAGTGCCTGGTGGGTAGTTTAACTGGGGCGGTTGCCTCCTAAAAGGTAACGGAGGCGCCCAAAGGTTCCCTCAGCCTGGTTGGCAATCAGGTTTTGAGTGTAAGTGCACAAGGGAGCTTGACTGTGAGACAGGCATGTCGAGCAGGGACGAAAGTCGGGACTAGTGATCCGGCGGTGGCTTGTGGAAGCGCCGTCGCTCAACGGATAAAAGGTACCCCGGGGATAACAGGCTGATCTTGCCCAAGAGTCCATATCGACGGCATGGTTTGGCACCTCGATGTCGGCTCGTCGCATCCTGGGGCTGGAGTAGGTCCCAAGGGTTGGGCTGTTCGCCCATTAAAGCGGTACGCGAGCTGGGTTTAGAACGTCGTGAGACAGTTCGGTCCCTATCCGCTGTGCGCGTAGGAAACTTGAGAAGAGCTGTCCCTAGTACGAGAGGACCGGGATGGACGAACCTCTGGTGTGTCAGTTGTTCTGCCAAGAGCACGGCTGATTAGCTACGTTCGGAAGTGATAACCGCTGAAAGCATCTAAGCGGGAAGCACGCTTCAAGATGAGGTTTCCATAGGCTTCGGCCTGAGAGGCTCCCAGCTAGACTACTGGGTTGATAGGCCAGACGTGGAAGCACAGCAATGTGTGTAGCTGACTGGTACTAATAAGCCGATAACTTGATACAACAAAGATGTTACGCGTCCACTGTGTGGTTCCCGAGATACGGTCCCATTCCGAACCCGGAAGCTAAGCCCTTCAGCGCCGATGGTACTGCACTGGTGACGGTGTGGGAGAGTAGGACGCAGCCGAACACACTTTCCAAGTCGAAAGGGCCTTCCCCCACAGGAAGGCCCTTTCGCATTTGTGGGCGCATTGCAGAAGTGCACTCACGACGACAGTTCCGACGAGTCGCGACGGACGCTCTCACCCGGGCAGTGCCCCGGTCGCAGCGAGTCCGTAGACTGCGGGACGATTACTGCACAGCGAGGAGCACCGGTGTCCGAGAACCAGTCAGGTCGTGACGGCCAGGGCCGTCGTCCATCCTCGGGCGGCGGCCGTCCCGGGGGCTCTGGAGGGCCTGGAGGCTCTCGAGGCCCTGGCGGCGGCTCCCGCGGTCAAGGTGGCCAGGGTGGCGGTTACCGAGGCCAGGGCGGTCAGGGCGGTGGCGGCAGCTACGACCGTGGTGAAGGTCGTCCATCCGGCGGACGTCCGGGAGCCGGGCGACCCGGCGGTCGTCCCCCGGGTGGCTCCGAGCGGCGCGGTGGCGCCGGTCGGCGTGACGAGCGTGGAGCCGGGACCTTTGACAACAGTGAGCGTCGTGGGGGACCGAGGCTCGCGCCCCGCACCCCGAAGCTGCCCGAGCCCCGCATCGCCGATGGGGTGACGGGCAAGGAGCTGGACCGCTCGGTGCACCACCAGCTGCGCACCCTGAGCAAGGAGAACGCCGAGGGTGTGGCGCAGCACCTGGTCATGGTGGCCGCCCTGCTCGAGGTCGACGACTTCGTCGGGGCCGAGGCGCACGCCGAGACGGCAGTGCGACGGGCCGGACGCGTGCCCGCGACGCGCGAGGCCCTCGGCCTGGTCGCCTACCGCAAGGGGGAGTGGGCCAGGGCGCTCAGCGAGTTCCGCACCGCCCGCCGGCTCAGCGGTTCCTCGCACATGCTGCCGCTGATGGTGGACTGCGAGCGTGGGCTGGGGCGTCCCGAGCGCGCGCTGGAGCTGGCCACGTCGCCGGAGGCGAGGACCCTGACGGTGGAGGAGCGCGTCGAGCTGGCCATCGTCATCTCGGGCATCCGCCGTGACATGGGGCAGCTCGATGCCGCGCGCCTGGCCCTGGAGATCCCCCAGCTGAAGTCGACCGGGCGCAAGCCGTGGACGACGCGGCTCGCCTACGCCTACGCGGAGACGCTGCTCGCGGTGGGGCGTGAGGAGGACGCGCGCACGTGGTTCGCCCGTGCTGCCGACACCGACACCGAGCTGGAGACCGACGCGGCCGAGCGTCTCGCCGAGCTCGACGGGGTCATCCTCACCGACCTGCTGGAGGGCGAGGAGGACGACCTCGACGGTGACGACGAGCGGGAGCAGGGAGCCGACGGTCGCGAGGAGCGCCAGGACGGCGACCGCTAGGTGTCGACGCTGATCGAGCGGTACTCCGCGGTCGTCTGCGACCTCGACGGCGTGGTCTACCGCGGCCCGGAGGCGGTGGACCACGCGGTCTCCGCGCTGTCGTCGCTGTCGGTGCCCATCGTGTACGCGACCAACAACGCGTCCCGCCCTCCCGGCGAGGTGGCGGCCCACCTGACCGAGCTGGGCCTCCACGCGAGCGGCCGCGACGTCGCCACCAGCTCCCAGGCCGGCGCCGAGGTGCTGGCCCGGCACCTGCCCCGGGGAGCGGGCGTGCTGGCGGTCGGCGGCTCGGGGGTGCACGAGGCGCTGCAGGCCAAGGGTTTTCGCGTCCTCGAGCCACGCGACCTGCGCGCGGACGCGAGTCTGCGACCGGAGGGAGTGCTGCAGGGCTACGGCCAGGACGTGACGGCCTCCGACCTGGCTGAAGCGGCCTACGCCGTGGCCGCCGGTGCGTTGTGGGTGGCGACCAACACCGACGAGACGCTGCCGACGCACCGGGGGACCGCACCCGGCAACGGCATGCTCGTCGCCGCGGTGCGGCGAGCCGTCGATCGCGACCCGGTCGTCGTCGGGAAGCCCGAGGCGCCGCTCTACGAGCTGTGCGCGGACCGCCTCGACATGCCCGCGCGCCGGGTGCTCGCCGTGGGGGACCGGCTCGAGACCGACGTGGCCGGCGCAGTCGCCACCGGCATGGACTCCGTGCTGGTGCTCACCGGTGTCGACTCGGTGACCACGCTGGCGACCGCTCCGCCGGCCATGCGCCCGACCTACCTCGTGGAGGACCTGCGGGCGCTCGGCGCCGCCTACGAGGCGGCTGAGACGGACTACTCCTGGTGGGAGTGCGGCGGCGACCGGCGCCGGCTCGTGGACGGGCGCTGGGACGTCGCCCGCACGGGGACCCCCATCGAGTCTGCTCGGGCTGCCGTGGCGTGCCTTCACCAGGCGATCGACGACGACGAGCTCGACGACGACGCGGCCCGGCGCCTCGTGCAGGACCTGGACGTCTGGCAGTAGCGTGAGAAGTCGAGCGACGCCCGGTCGCTCCCCCGAGGAGGACCCCATGGCGTTCGAGTCCGTGCGCAGCTACGTCCAGCTCGCCAGCGGTCTGGGTGAGATGACGATGGCCAAGGCGATGGAGGCTGCGCAGGGTCTGCTGGCCCTCCCGGGAGTCGACGAGGTGAGCCGTCGAGCGGTGCAGGCCTCGAGCCTGGCCGACCAGCTGCTCGAGGCCGCCCGGAGCAACAGGGCCAACCTCGTGGCCCTCGTGCAGGCCGAGGTCGAGACCGCGCTTCGGCGTGCCGACGTGGCCAGCCTCGGCGACGTCGACGCCGCCCGGGCCGCGTTGGCCGGGGTCACCAAGGAGCTCGCGGACCTCAGGGACCTCGTCGTCGCCACCGGTGTTTCGGCGGTGTCCGGCGCCGCCGGTGCCGCCCGTGGCTCAGCACCTCGGCCCTCCGGCGCGGTGAGCACGAGCGCGAGGCCTGCTGCGGCACCGTACGCAGCTGCGCCGGCGGCCGCCTCGACCGAGCCTGCCGTCGCGACGAAGTCCACGACCGGCGCCGGCAGGAAGTCCGCGTCGACGCGGACGCCGGCGAAGAAGTCGCCGGCGAAGAAGTCGACTGCGAAGAAGTCGACTGCGAGGAAGACCGCGGCGAAGAAGTCGACGTCTGCGAAGAAGACCACCGCGACGAAGTCTGCTGCGAAGAAGACGACCGCGAGGAAGCCGACGGCCACGAAGTCCGCGGCGAAGAAGTCCACGCCCACGAAGTCCACTGCCCAGAAGACGACTGCGAAGAAGACCGGCTCGTGACCAACCAGCTCCACAGCGACAACGCCCAGCAGCCCCGCCCGGCTGCGCCCACACCGGGCCCAGGCCCAGGGCCTCTGCCCGGACCCCCGCGCACCGCCCCTGGCGGCGAGGCCCCCGACGGTGGCGCACCACACATCGGCACACCTGGGCGCGAGGCGCCCGACCTCGGGGAGCACACGACCGGCGACATCGTCATCGACTCCGCGTTGCAGGGCCTGCGTGACGCCCCCGAGGACGACCTGGACGCCCGCATCGACGCCGGCCGACGGGTGCACCAGACGCTGCAGGGCCGCCTGTCCCACCTCGGCGGCGAGTGAGCGACACCGCCCGGCTCGACGTCGAGCTCGTCCGTCGGGGCCTGGCCAGGTCACGCGGTCATGCCCGCGCCCTCGTCGAGGCCGGTGACGTCGTGGTCGCGGGTGCCACGGCAGCCAAGTCCTCGGCCCCCGTGGACGCCGCGACGCCGATCGAGGTCCGCGACGAGGGGCCGCGCTGGGTGAGCCGCGCGGCGTACAAGCTCATGGGGGCGTTCGAGGTCTTCGGGGAGCTCGGGCTCACCGCCGCGGGGAAGCGCTGCCTCGACGTCGGGGCCTCCACCGGCGGGTTCACCCAGGTGCTGCTCCACCACGGCGCCGACCACGTCGTCGCGCTCGACGTCGGCCGCGGGCAGCTCGTGCCCGAGCTCGCCGACGACCCACGGGTGACCGACCGTCCCGGCACCACCGTGCGCGGCCTGTCGGCGGACGAGGTCGGCGGACCGGTCGACCTCCTCGTCGCCGACCTCAGCTTCATCTCGCTCACCCTCGTCCTCGACACCTTTCGGGGGCTGCTGCGCGAGGACGGCGACGCCGTGGTGCTGGTGAAGCCTCAGTTCGAGGTGGGCCGGACGCGGCTGGGCAAGGGCGGCATCGTGCGCAGCCAGGGCGACCGCGCCTGGGCGGTCACCGAGGTCACACGCAGCGCCATCGCCGCGGGCCTGCACCCGAAGGGTCTGGCGGACAGCCCCATCCGGGGAGGCGAGGGCAACGCCGAGTACCTCCTCTGGCTGACCCCGCGCGCCGCTGAGGGCATGGGATGGGAGGCTCTGGTGAAGACCGCAGACCAGGTGAGCCTGAAGGGAACCCCGTGACCACCCCAGCCCGCCGCAGGATCCTCCTCGTGGCCCACCCGCGTCGTCAGGAGGCCCACGACCTCGCCGCCGGGGTGGTGCAACGGCTGCACGACGCCGGTATCGAGGTCGTCGTCCAGTCCGACGAGGCGGCCGCCGTCAACCTGTCCGCCCAGGACGGCGTGACCCTCGCCAGCGCAGACAACCCTGCCGAGGGCTGCGAGCTGGTGTGCGTGCTCGGCGGCGACGGGACCATCCTCCGCGGGGCCGAGATGTCGCGGGGGACCGGTGCGCCGCTGCTGGGCGTCAACCTCGGGCACGTCGGGTTCCTCGCCGAGGCGGAGCGGGAGGACATCTCGGCCACCGTCGAGCACATCGTCGCGCGCAGCTACACCGTCGAGGAGCGCATGACCCTCGACGTGACCGCGAAGGTCGACGGGGAGCCGGTCTACACCAGCTGGGCCCTCAACGAGGTCACCGTCGAGAAGGCCAACCGTGAGCGCATGCTCGAGGTCGTCGCCGAGATCGACGGTCGCCCGCTGACGACCTGGGGCTGCGACGGCGCCGTGGTGGCCACGCCGACCGGGTCGACGGCCTACGCGTTCTCGGCCGGTGGGCCGGTCGTGTGGCCCGACGTCGAGGCACTGCTGCTCGTGCCGATCAGCGCGCACGCCCTGTTCGCCCGGCCGCTCGTGGTCGGGCCGCAGTCGCACCTCGCCCTCGAGGTGGTGCAGGACACCCTCGGTACCGGGGCGCTGTGGTGCGACGGCCGGCGCGCCGTCGACCTGCCCCCGGGTGCCCGCATCGAGGTGGTCCGGTCACAGACCCCCGTGCGGCTGGCGCGGCTGAGCCGGTCGCCGTTCACCGACCGGCTCGTGGCCAAGTTCGACCTCAACGTGCACGGCTGGCGCGGCCAGGCGCGGCTCGAGGCCGCCCGCAACGGCCGCCCGGCACCGTCAGCCTGAACGTCGGTCTGAACCTCGGTCCGGGCGTCGGTGTGGGCGTCGGTCCGGGCGTCGGTGTGGCGGCCCTGCGTGACCGGCGGCGTCGGTGCCCCGTGAGAGGCTGTGCCCCGTGCTGCAGGAACTGAGGATCCAGCGTCTGGGCGTCATCGACGACGCCGTGCTCGACCTACACCCGGGCCTCAACGTCCTCACCGGTGAGACCGGTGCTGGCAAGACCATGGTCGTCACCGGCCTCGGGCTGCTGCTCGGGGCCCGCGCCGACGCCGGCCTGGTCCGGTCCGGTGCCTCCACCGCCGTGGTGGAGGGCCTCGTCGACGTGCCCGAGTCCCACCCCGCCTCCGTGCGGGCCGCCGAGGCGGGCGCAGAGGTGGCGGACGGACTGGTCCTCGTCCGGTCGGTCTCGGCCGAGGGACGCTCTCGCGCCCACGTCGGTGGTCGGTCAGCACCGGTCGGTGTGCTGGCCGAGGTCGGTGAGCACCTCGTGGCCGTGCACGGCCAGGCCGACCAGTGGCGGCTGCGCCACGGAGACCAGCACCGCGCGATGCTCGACCAGTTCGGAGGCGACGCGGTCGCCAAGGCCCTCGCCCGCTACACCGCCGTCTACGACGAGCACGAGGCCGCGCGCACCGAGCTCGCCTCGCTCCGGGAGGCCGCTCGCGACCGCGCCAGGGAGGTCGAGATCCTCCAGCACGGCCTCGAGCAGCTCGAGCAGCTCGACCCGCAGCCGGGGGAGGACGCCGACCTGCGCGTGGAGGACGAGCGGCTCAGCCACGCCGAGGGACTGCGGACGGCCGCGGCCCTCGCCCACGACCACCTCGCGGGGACCCCGGACTACTCGGGGCAGGAGGCCCCCGGCGCGGCCGAGACGGTCGCGGCGGCACGCCAGGCCCTGGCGGGGGAGGCCGACCACGACCCCGCGCTCAAGGAGCTCGACCGGCGCCTCGCCGACCTCGGCTACCTCGTGGCCGACCTCGCGGCCGACCTCAGCTCCTACCTCACCGATGTCGACGTGGACCCCGCGCGGCTGGCCTGGGTGCAGCAGCGCCGCGCCGACCTCACGGCGCTCACCCGCAAGTACGGCGAGACCGTCGCCGACGCCCTCGACTGGGGGCGGGAGGCGGCTCGGCGGCTCGACCTCCTGCTCGGGTCGGACAGCCGCATCGAGGAGCTCGAGCCCCGGGTCGCCGAGCTCGACGCCCAGCGCACCACCGCGGCGCAGGCCCTGACCGCCGCCCGCCGCAAGGCCGCCTCCCGCCTGGCCAAGGCCGTCACCGCCGAGCTCGCGCACCTGGCGATGGGCCAGGCGCGCGTCGAGGTCGACGTCCGGCCGCGGGGGGCGGGCCTCGGCCGCAGCGGAGCCGACGACGTGGAGATCCTCCTGGCCGCGAACCCCGGCACCCCGGCCCGGACGGTCGCCAAGGCTGCCTCCGGTGGTGAGCTCTCCCGCGTCATGCTCGCGCTGGAGGTCGTGACCGGTGCCGCGGGCGGCGCCGACGTCCCCACCTTCGTCTTCGACGAGGTCGACGCCGGGGTCGGTGGCAGCGCTGCCCTCGACGTCGGCGCACGGCTCGCGGCGCTGGCCGAGCACGCCCAGGTCGTCGTCGTGACCCACCTGCCCCAGGTCGCCGCCTACGCCGACCGGCACCTGGTCGTCCGCAAGGCCAGCGACGGCCACATCACCTCCAGCGGCGTGCACGCCCTCGACGACGACGAGCGGCTGCGCGAGCTGGCCCGCATGATGTCCGGGGCCGAGACCGACGCGGCCCTCGACCACGCCCGGGAGCTCGTCGCCGCGAGCTCTGCCCGGAGGGCGGCAGCGGTCTCCTGAGCGTCGCGGCACGCCCGCGTGGGGCGCGCTGAGCTGGCCCGCCCGCATGGGAGGATGGGCGCGATGCCCCTCAAGATCCCCCGCCAGCGCGCCCGCGAACCCGAGACCCCGGGGGTCCGCGGGCAGGTCCGCGTCGACGCCCGCACCAAGAACCTCACCAAGAGGCTGCGTCCCGGCGAGATCGCCGTCATCAACCACCAGGACATCGACAAGGTCAGCGCCGAGGCGCTGCTGGCGTGCCGGCCCGCCGCGGTCGTCAACGCCGCGCCGTCGATCTCCGGGCGCTACCCCAACCTCGGCCCCGAGATCCTCATCGACGCCGGGGTGCCGCTGCTCGACAACGTCGGCGTCGACGTCATGCACACCGTGCACGAGGGCCAGCAGGTCCGCCTCGACGGCGACCAGCTCTGGGTCGGCGACGAGGTCGTGGCCAAGGGCCAGGCGTTCGACCACGAGATCGTCGCGGCAGCCATGACCGAGGCGAGGGCCGGCCTGGCCGTGCAGCTCGAGGCCTTCGCAGCCAACACCATGGAGTACCTGCGGCGCGAGCGTGAGCTGCTCCTCGACGGGGTCGGCGTCCCGGACATCACGACGCAGATCGACGGCCGCCACGCGCTCATCGTCGTGCGCGGCTACCACTACAAGGAGGACCTGCAGACCCTCCGGAGCTACATCCGCGAGTACCGCCCGGTCCTCATCGGCGTCGACGGCGGGGCGGACGCCCTCGTCGAGGTCGGGCTCAAGCCGGACCTCGTCGTCGGCGACATGGACTCGGTGTCCGACGCGACACTGCGCTGCGGCGCCGAGATCGTCGTCCACGCCTACCGCGACGGCAACGCGCCCGGCCTCGAGCGCGTGCGCCGCCTCGGGGTGGAGCCCGTCGTCTTCCCCGCCACCGGCACGAGCGAGGACGTCGCCATGCTCCTCGCGGACGACAAGGGCGCCGAGCTCATCGTCGCCGTCGGCACGCACGCGACCCTGGTCGAGTTCCTCGACAAGGGCCGCAGCGGCATGGCCAGCACCTTCCTGACCCGCCTTCGTGTCGGTGGCAAGCTCGTCGACGCCAAGGGCGTGAGCCGCCTCTACCGCTCGCGCATCTCCAACCTCACCCTCATCGTCATGCTCCTCGTCGGGCTCAGCGCGCTGTTCGCGGCGCTGTGGTCGACGACGGGTGGGCGTGCCCTCCTGCAGGTCCTCGGCGCTCGCTGGGACGACCTGTGGTCCTTCGTCGTAGGAACCATCACGTGATCGACTTCCGCTACCACCTCGTCTCCATCGTCTCGATCTTCCTCGCCCTCGCGGTGGGGATCGTGCTCGGTGCCGGTCCGCTCAAGGAGGACCTGGGCAACACCCTGACGTCGGAGGTGAAGAACCTGCGCCAGGACAAGGCGACGCTGCGGACCCAGCTCGACCAGGCCGAGCGCGGGGACAAGGCCCGTGACGAGTTCACGACCGCGAGCAACCGCAGCCTGCTGGCGTCGCGCCTCGACGACACGACCGTCAGCGTCATCGTGCTGCCCGGCGCGGACGACGGGCTCGTGAAGTCCACCACCGACACGCTCACCGCCGCCGGGGCCACCATCGGCTCGACCATCTCCGTCCAGGACGCGTGGGTGGACCCCGACAAGGCGACCCTGCGCTCGACCCTGGCCCAGAACCTCGCCGGCCAGGTCGGGGTGCCGGTCGACCAGTCGGCCGACCTCGTCGACACGGTGCTCGCCCGCTCGGTCCTCACCAAGGCGGGGTCCGGCGCCGCCGGCGCGAACGCCGCGCTGGAGGGGCTGCGCACCGGTGAGCTCGTGAAGTACAGCCCCGACACCGTCACCCGCGCCACCCTCGCGGTCGTCGTGGCCGGGCCGGTCACCGGCTCGGACACCGCCGCCCGCAGCGACCGGGCCGCAGCGCTGGCCCGCCTCGCCGGCGCGATGGACTCGGCCGGCGCCGGAGCCGTCCTCGTCACGAGCAGCACCGCTCCCGGGACCACGGGCACCGCCTCGGTGGTCACCGCCGCCCGCGACGACAAGGACCTCTCGGGTGCCCTGACCACGGTCGACGACGGCGAGCTGCCGATGGGCCAGGCGAGTGTCGTGTTCGGCCTCCTCGAGCAGGAGGCCGGCAAGTCGGGGCAGTACGGCCTCGCCGGCGACGCGTCCGCCGGGTTCCCGCAGCTCGCGACCAAGTAGGCAGCGTCGTGCACCCCGTGGCGACCGGTGCCCTGGCCGGGGTCGTGGCCTCGCTCTCGCTCAAGGCGTTGCGGGCGAACCCGCCCGGAGGCGCGCACCGCTGGGAGC
The DNA here is from genome assembly GCF_052114585.1 of Pedococcus sp. 2YAF34. Classification (NCBI taxonomy): domain Bacteria; kingdom Bacillati; phylum Actinomycetota; class Actinomycetes; order Micrococcales; family Intrasporangiaceae; genus Pedococcus; species Pedococcus sp. 2YAF34. Next base: position 17,643 of record NZ_JBFRFA010000045.1, on the reverse strand, counting down.
GCACCAACCACGCCGGGCGACCGGTCACGCTCCTCGAGGGCCCCGCGTACGCCGTGGGCGCGGCGGCTGCTGCCGGCTTCGCCGGTGCCGGTCCGGGGCCCGTCCTCGCGGCCACCGCCTCGGCCGGTCTCGGCGCCCTCGACGACCTCGTCGGCGACTCCTCGAGCAAGGGGCTCAAGGGGCACCTCGGCGCGCTCGCCCGCGGACAGGTCACCACCGGCGCGGTCAAGGTGCTCGGGCTCGGTGCTGCCGGCCTGGCCACGGCCACCCTGGTCGACCGTGGCCTGCGCCGGAGCGGCGGACCTGCCCGGCCCACCGCGGTCGACACCCTCGTCGGTGGCGCCGTGGTGGCGGGCTCGGCCAACCTGCTCAACCTCCTGGACCTGCGACCCGGGCGGGCGCTCAAGGCGACCCTGCTCGGTGCCGCCGCCCTTGCCGCCACAGGCCGGGAGCCGCGTGCGGCCGCGGCGGCCGCCGGCGGCGCAGCCATGGGCCTGCTGGCGCCCGACCTGCGGGGCGAGGCGATGCTCGGCGACACGGGGGCCAACAGCGCAGGCGCCCTGCTCGGGACCGTGTTGGTGCAGGCCACCGGCCGACGCGGTCGGCTCGTCGCGCTGGCCGTCCTCACCGGGCTGACCCTGGCCTCGGAGAAGGTCTCCTTCACACGGGTCATCGAGTCCACCCCGGTGCTGCGCGAGATCGACGCCCTGGGCCGCCGATGACCCCGCCGACGACTCCGCGGACGACCCCGCCGTCGGCCGGGACGGCCGGGACGTCGGTGGCCCGGGCGGCGGGGATCATCGCCGTGGCCACGCTGCTCGCCCGTGTCGCCGGCTTCGTCCGCACCATGGTCTTCTCCAACAGCGTCGGGGCAGCCGGGGTCGGCGACGTCTACCAGACCATCAACCTCGTGCCCAACGTCGTCTACGAGGTGGCAGCCGGGGGCGTCCTCGCCGCCGTCGCCGTACCCCTCATCGCCGGCCAGCTCGGGATGGGACGGCAGGAGGAGGCCGACCGCACCGCGTCGGCCCTGCTCACCTGGGCCGTGCTCGTGCTGGCGCCGCTGGCCGTCCTGCTGGCGGTGCTCGCACCCTGGCTCAGCGCGGCCCTGCTCGGGGCCGGGGCGTCCCGGGATGCGGTCGACCTCGGGTCGCACATGCTGCGCCTGTTCGCCCCGCAGGTCCTGCTCTACGGCGTGGGCATCGTGCTGTCCGGCGTCCTGCAGGCCCGTCGGCACTTCCTTGCGGCGGCCCTGGCGCCGCTGCTGTCGAGCCTGGTCGTCATCGCCGCCTACGTCGCGTACGGCGCGCTCGCCGGGACCACCGACGGCCCCAGCGGTGTCTCCGACGCAGCGGTCTGGACGCTCGCAGGCGGCACCACCCTCGGCGTGGTGGTGCTCAGCCTCCCGCTGCTCGTGCCCGTCGTGCGCTCGGGTGTACGGCTCCGGCCGACCCTGGGCTTCCCCGCGGGCCTCGCCCGGCGGGCCGCCTCCCTGGCCGGTGCCGGGCTGGTGGCGCTGGTCGCGCAGCAGGCCGCCGTGCTCACGGTGCTGTGGATCACCCACCACCGCACGGACGTCGTGGGCACGGTCAACGCCTACGCCTATGTCCAGGCCGTCTACCTGCTGCCCTACGCCGTCCTCGCGGTGCCCATCGCGACCTCGGTCTTCCCCGCGCTGGCCCACACCGCCGGCCAGGAGTCGCAGGGCATGGTGGGCACCGCAGCCCGCGACTCGCTGGCCCGCGGGCTGCAGGGCATCCTGCTGCTCACCGCGGGCGCTGCCGCCGTCCTCATGGCGGTCTCGCGCCCCGTGGGTGCCTTCTTCTCCCACTTCGACCGTGGTTCGGACCTCGGGGGAGGAGCCGCGCTGGCCGCCATCCCCGGCGCCCTGTCGGCGTACGCCCCCGGCGTCGTCGGCTTCGGCGTCGCGGCCCTGCTCACCCGCGCCCTCTACGTGCGCGGGCGCCCCGCCCACGCGGCACTGGCGGTCGCGGCTGGCTGGGCCGTGACCGCCCTCCTGCCCCTCGCAGTCCTCCCAGAGGGGTCGAGCGCCGGCGCGACCCTCGGTGTACTGGGCGTCGCCTCCTCGGTCGGCATGATCCTCTCCGCGCTCGTGCTCGTCCTGCTCGTGCGCAAGGCCTGGGGGCCGCTGGCGCTCGCCGGCAGCTACCGCACCCTCGGCTCGGCCATCGTGGCCGTCGCGCTGGCGCTGGCCGTCGGCGACGGCATCGCCCGCGCCCTGTCGACCACCTCGGTGTGGGGCGCCCTCGGCGCAGGCGTCGCCGTGGCGCTCGCCACCGCGGCGGTCTACCTGGCCGTCATGGCTGTGGGTGACCGGGCGACGTTCCGCGAGATGCGCGAACGGGGACGCAGCCGCCGTCGGGGGAGCGCCGCGTGAGGGTCGCCATGGTCGTCGGACGCAGCACCGGCGGCATCGGGTTGCACGTGGTCGACCTCACCGCCCGGCTGCGCGAGCTCGGCGACGACGTCGTGGTCGTGACCGACGACCTGACCGCAGACCGGTTCGCGCTCGACGACTCCCGGCGCTGGTGGCCGGCCCGGGGGAGCGGCGTACGCGGCATCGTGGCCGACCTGCGCCGGATGCACGCCCTGGCCCGGGGTTCGGACGTCGTCCACGCCCACGGCCACCAGGCGGGCCTGTTCGCCGTCCTCGCCGGCCTGGGGACCGGCACGCCCGTGGTGGTGAGCCAGCACAACGCCGTACCCGGTGGTGCAGGACCACGGGCGGCGCTCAGCCGCATCGTGCAGTCCGTCGTCGCGCGCCGCGCTGCCCTGGTCACCGGGGCCTCGAGCGACCTCGTCGACGTCGCGAGGCACCACGGCGCCACGGACGCCCGGCTCGCGCCGGTGCCGTCGCCCAGGGTCCCGGCCCTGCTGGGCACGCGGCCGGTCGCCGTGGCCGAGCGCCGTACCCGGGCAGCCACGCTGCTCGAGGCTGCGGGCCTGCCTGCCTCGGGGGCCCTCGTGCTCACCATCTCCCGGATCGCACCGCAGAAGAGCCTCGACGTGCTCGTCGAGGCGGCGGCGCAAGTCGACGAGCCGGTGCAGTGGGTGGTCGTGGGTGACGGGGACGAACGCCTGCTGACCGACCTGCGGGAGCGGGCCCGGCACCTGGCAGCGCCCGTCCACTTCGTCGGTGCGGTCTCCGACCCCACCGCGTGGCTCGAGGCTGCCGAGGTCTTCGTGCTGCCCAGCCGGTGGGAGGCCCGGGCCCTGGTCGTGCAGGAGGCGATGGCCGCGGGGCTGCCGGTCGTCGCCAGCGACACCGGAGGCCTGCACGACCTCGTCGAAGGGGCCGGCCTGCTCGTCGACGTCGGCGACACGCCCGGGGTTGCCGGTGCTGTCGACCAGGTCCTGGCCGACCCCGAGCTGCGGGGAAGGCTCTCCCAGCAGGGGCGCGACCGCGCCGCGTCGTGGGACGACGGCCTCGCGACGGCACGCCGCTGGCGGGAGTGGTACTCAGCCCTCCCCGGGATGACGTAGGCTTGAATCCCGTGGTGGAGCAGACGAAACACATCTTCGTGACCGGGGGCGTTGCCTCTTCGCTCGGCAAGGGGCTGACCGCCTCGAGCCTCGGACATCTGCTCAGGGCCCGCGGTCTGCGGGTCACCATGCAGAAGCTGGACCCTTATCTCAACGTCGACCCCGGGACGATGAACCCGTTCCAGCACGGCGAGGTCTTCGTGACCGACGACGGGGCCGAGACCGACCTCGACATCGGTCACTACGAGCGGTTCCTCGACGTCCCGCTGGTCGGCAAGGCCAACGTCACGACCGGCCAGGTCTACAGCGACGTGATCGCCAAGGAGCGCCGCGGCGAGTACCTCGGCGACACGGTCCAGGTGATCCCGCACATCACCAACGAGATCAAGGCGCGCATGCGTGCCCAGGCCGCCGGCAGCGAGGGCGTCACCGCGTCCGACGCGCCGGACGTCATCATCACCGAGATCGGCGGCACCGTCGGCGACATCGAGTCGCTGCCCTTCCTCGAGGCCGCCCGCCAGGTGCGCCACGACGTGGGCCGCGACAACGTCTTCTTCCTGCACGTCTCCCTCGTGCCCTACCTCGCCCCGAGCGGCGAGCTCAAGACCAAGCCGACGCAGCACTCGGTGGCCGCCCTGCGCCAGGTCGGCATCCAGCCCGACGGGCTGGTGCTGCGCGCCGACCGTGAGATCCCCGGCGGCATCAAGCGCAAGATCTCGCTGATGTGCGACGTCGACACCGAGGCCGTGGCCGCGTGCGTCGACGCCCCGAGCATCTACGACATCCCGAAGGTCCTGCACAAGGAGGGCCTCGACGCCTACGTCATCCGCCGCCTCGGCCTGCCGTTCCGCGACGTCGACTGGCACGACTGGGACGAGCTGCTGCGCCGCGTGCACAGCCCCGAGCACACCGTCGAGATCGCCCTCGTGGGCAAGTACATCGACCTTCCCGACGCCTACCTCTCGGTCACCGAGGCCATGCGCGCCGGTGGCTTCCACCACGACGCGAAGGTCAAGATCCGCTGGGTCGCCAGCGACGAGTGCCAGACCCCGGCCGGGGCGCAGCGCGCGCTCGGCGGCGTCGACGCGGTGCTCGTGCCCGGGGGCTTCGGCATCCGCGGGATCGAGGGCAAGCTCGGCGCGCTGCGCTGGGCCCGCGAGAAGCAGGTGCCCACCCTCGGCATCTGCCTGGGCCTGCAGTGCATGGTCATCGAGTACGCCCGCAACGTCGCCGGCATCGAGGGCGCGAGCTCCACGGAGTTCGACCCGCAGACGCCCGCCCCGGTCATCGCGACCATGGAGGAGCAGAAGGCGTTCGTCGAGGGGGCCGGGGACCTCGGCGGCACCATGCGCCTGGGTGCCCAGGAGGCCAAGCTCCTCGACGGGTCGCTCGTCGCCGAGGCCTACGGTGCGACGACCGCCACCGAGCGGCACCGGCACCGCTACGAGGTCAACAACGAGTACCTCGACCAGCTCACCGCGGCCGGGCTGGTCGTGAGCGGCACGCACCCCGAGTGGGGCCTCGTGGAGTTCGTCGAGCTCGACCGCGCGGAGCACCCCTACTACGTCGCGACTCAGGCCCACCCGGAGTTCAAGTCCCGGCCGCACCGCGCGCACCCGCTCTTCGCCGGTCTGGTCGGCGCGGCTCTGGACGCCCAGCGCGCCTCCCGGCTCGTGGAGGTCGAGCGGCCCAAGGTCGCCGCCGACGCGAACGCCTGACCGTGGAGGAGCAGCTCGCGGACCGGTTCGAGGCCCGGCCGGTCCTGGCGCAGGAGACCGTCTTCGAGGGCATGGTCTGGGACGTCGTCAGCGAGACGGTCGACCTCGGCGAGGCCGGTGAGGTCACCCGCCAGTTCGTGCGGCACCCCGGCGCCGTCGCGGTGCTGGCGCTCGACGACCAGGGTCGGGTCGCGCTGGTGCAGCAGTACCGCCACCCGGTCCGGATGTTCGAGTGGGAGATCCCGGCCGGCCTGCTCGACGTCGACGACGAGCCGCCGCACGTCGGCGCGGCCCGCGAGCTGCACGAGGAGGCCGACCTCGTCGCCGGCACGTGGCACGTCCTGGTCGACTACGTCAGCTCGCCCGGCGGCATCGACGAGGCCCTGCGGATCTACCTGGCCCGCGACCTGTCGCCGGTGCCGCACCACGACCGGCACACCCGCGACGGCGAGGAGCTCGGCATGCCGCTGCGCTGGGTGCCGCTGGAGCAGGTGCGCGACGCGTTCCTCGCCGGCAAGGTGCACAACGCCGCCCTCGGCCTCGCCGCCCTCAGCGCCCTCGCCTCCCGCGACCAGGGCTGGGCCACACTCCGTCCCGTCGACGCTCCCTGGCCCATCCACCGCGACCACCGCACCCCTGCCCAGGGCTCCTGACGTGGCCGGCGACCGCGGTGCCTTCGGCGCCACGACCGCCGGACCGTGCCCGTGCGGCAGCGACGCCGAGTACGGCGTGTGCTGCGGCCCGCTGCACATGGGGGAGTCCTCGGCGACGACGGCCGAGCAGCTCATGCGCAGCCGCTACGCCGCCTACGTCCTGGGCGACGCTGCGTACCTCGTGCGCACCTGGCACCCCCGCAACCGCCCCGACTCTCTCGAGGTCGCGCCGGACCCGGGGTGGCAGCGGCTCGACGTGCTGGACGTGACCGGGGGTGGAGAGGACGACGAGGCCGGTGAGGTCGAGTTCGTGGCCACCCACCTCGACGGGCCGCTGCACGAGCGCAGCCGCTTCGTACGCCGTGCGGGCCGCTGGGTCTACCTCGACGGCGTCGTCCACGGCTGACCGAAGCAACCGCTGCAGGCGAAACCGATTCGTGGGGCCCACGGACCGGTCCGTAGGATGGGCGGGCTCGACCGGCACCCCCGGACCGGGCACCGTCGTCCCCGAGACCGAAGGAAGTCCTGTGCTCCGCACCCACGAGGCCGGCACCCTGCGTGCCGACCACTCCGGCCAGACCGTCACGCTCACCGGGTGGGTCGCCCGGCGGCGCGACCACGGAGGGGTCGCGTTCCTCGATCTGCGGGACGCCAGCGGCGTCGCCCAGGTCGTCGTCCGCGACGAGGTGCTCGCGCAGGGCGGCGCTCACGACCTGCGCAACGAGTACGTCGTCAAGGTCGTCGGTGAGGTGAAGACGCGTCCCGAGGGCAACGCCAACGCCGACCTGCCCACCGGCGAGATCGAGGTCATCGCGACCGAGCTGGAGGTGCTCAACGCCTCCGCGCCCCTGCCGTTCCAGATCGACGAGCGGGTCACCGTCGGCGAGGAGGCACGCCTCAAGCACCGCTACCTCGACCTGCGCCGCCCCGGCCGGTCGTCTGCGGGCACCGCGATCCGGCTGCGCTCCAAGGTCAACGCCGCAGCCCGTTCGGTGCTCGGCGCCCGTGACTTCGTCGAGATCGAGACCCCCACGCTGACCCGCTCCACCCCGGAGGGTGCCCGCGACTTCCTCGTGCCCGCGCGTCTGGCGCCCGGGTCCTGGTACGCCCTGCCGCAGAGCCCGCAGCTGTTCAAGCAGCTGCTCATGGTGGCGGGCATGGAGCGCTACTACCAGATCGCACGCTGCTACCGCGACGAGGACTTCCGTGCCGACCGCCAGCCCGAGTTCACCCAGCTCGACATCGAGATGTCGTTCGTCGAGCAGGAGGACGTGCTCGAGCTGGGCGAGGCGGTCGTCAAGGAGGTCTGGAAGCTCATCGGCGTCGACCTGCAGACGCCGTTCCTGCAGATGACCTACGCCGAGGCGATGCGCCGGTTCGGCTCCGACAAGCCCGACCTGCGGTTCGGCAACGAGCTCGTCGAGTGCACCGACTACTTCAAGGACACCACCTTCCGCGTGTTCCAGGCCGAGTACGTCGGCGCCGTCGTCATGCCCGGCGGGGCCTCCCAGCCGCGCAAGCAGCTCGACGCCTGGCAGGACTGGGCCAAGAGCCGCGGCGCCAAGGGCCTCGCCTACGTGCTGGTTCAGGAGGACGGCACCCTGGGTGGTCCGGTGGCCAAGAACCTCACGGACGCAGAGCGCGACGGGCTCGTCGAGCACGTGGGGGCGAAGCCGGGCGACTGCATCTTCTTCGGCGCCGGTGCGACCAAGTCGTCGCGCGCGCTGCTCGGCGCGGCCCGCCTCGAGATCGGCCGCCGCTGCGAGCTCATCGACGAGGACGCCTGGTCGTTCCTGTGGGTGCTCGACGCCCCGCTGTTCGAGCCCAGCGCCGACGCGACCGCCTCCGGCGACGTGGCCCTCGGCTACAGCGCGTGGACCGCGGTGCACCACGCGTTCACCTCACCCAAGGCCGAGTTCCTCGACACCTTCGACACCGACCCCGGCTCGGCGCTGGCCTACGCCTACGACATGGTCTGCAACGGCAACGAGATCGGTGGCGGCTCCATCCGTATCCACCGCCGCGACGTCCAGGAGCGGGTCTTCGAGGTCATGGGCCTGTCGCAGGAGGAGGCGCAGGAGAAGTTCGGCTTCCTGCTCGACGCCTTCGCCTTCGGCGCCCCGCCGCACGGCGGCATCGCGTTCGGCTGGGACCGCATCGTGTCGCTGCTCGCCGGCACCGAGTCGATCCGCGACGTCATCGCGTTCCCGAAGTCCGGTGGCGGCTTCGACCCGCTGACCGCGGCCCCGGCGCCCATCACGCCGGAGCAGCGCAAGGAGGCCGGCGTCGACGCCAAGCCCGCCGCCGACGCCCCTGCGGCCCAGGGTGCGGAGAAGGTCAGCCCCGTCACCAGCTGACACCCGGTCCCTGCCCGGACCACCGAGACAGGTACGACGCCCGCTCACCGAGCGGGCGCCGTACCTGTCTCTCGTGCGGCTGAGCTCAGGCCCGGGCCAGGCGGCGGCTCGACCAGGCGTGCGTGTCGCCGTACCCGAGGCCGGTGTAGAGGCGGCGCGCCACGTCGTTGTGGGAGTACATGCCCAGGGTGCAGACGCCCGTCTCCTGGACGGCGTCACGCGTCAGCCGCGCGGTGACGGCCAGCCCGAGCCCGGTGCCGCGTGCGTCCGGGTGCACGGTGATGCCGGAGAGGACGGGGTGACCGGCGAGGTTGGGCTCGCGCACGCCACACGCCAGGAGGGCTCCCGCTCCGCCGCGGACGCCGACCCAGCGCTGGTCGGGGTACTCGAAGGGTCGTGCGTCCGTGCCGGGGTTGGCGAGGTCGAGCAGCACCTGGATGGCGGGCTGGTCGTCGCGGTGGAGGGTGACCAGCCGGTCCTCGGCCGCCACCACCGGTGGTGCCTCCAGTGCCCGCAGCCACTCCCAGTCGTTGCCGTCGTCCAGCGGCAGGTGACGTGCGACAGCGTCGAGCGAGCCGCGCTGCACGGTGACGGAGCCGAGGTCGTGAGGCAGCACGTCGGCGGCGACCATCGCCGCCACGAGCCGGTCGACGTCCTCGGGCTGGCCCATCACCAACAGGCCGTGGCGACGCGTGTGGGTCTGGCGGGGGAGCGCGAACGCCGAGCCCACCCTGTAGGCAGGGTTGCTCAGGGGCGTGGGGGTGTCCCAGCGCAGGAACCCGCTGCCGCCACTGAGTGCGAGCAGCTCTTGGTGGCTCGAGACCTCCCGCAGGGCGGTGCCGACCACGTCGCCGTCCGTCCCGTCCGAGGCGCTCACTCGGTGATCCCGAAGCGGGCGTGCCAGCGGCGGAGCGCGGGGGGCGCCCACCAGTTCCAGGACCCCAGCAGCTTCATCGTCGCGGGGACGAGCAGCATGCGGACGAGCGTGGCGTCGAGCAGGACGGCGACGGCGAGGCCGACACCCGTCTCCTTGATGACCAGCAGCCGGCCGGACACGAACCCGGAGAACACGATGACCACGAGCAGGGCAGCCGAGGTGATGATGCGTCCCGAGCGCTGCAGCCCGGCGATGACCGCGCGGTCGTTGTCGACGCCGCGCTCGTGGAGCTCGACGATGCGCGAGAGCAGGAAGACCTCGTAGTCCATCGAGAGCCCGAAGCCGAAGGCCAGCACGAGCAGCGGGATGGTCGACTCGATCGCCCCCACCGAGTCGAACCCGAGCACCCCCTCGAGGTGGCCCTGCTGGAACACCCAGACGACGACACCCAGGCTGGCCCCGAGCGACACGACGTTCATGAGCAGCGCCTTGACGGGGATGACCACCGACCCGGTCATGAGGAACAGCAGCACCAGCGTCGCGAGGGCGACGAGTGCGAAGGCGTACGGGGCGCGCCCGCGCAGCGAGTCGGTGAAGTCGCGCAGGCCTGACGCCTGGCCGATGACCTTGGTGGGGAAGTCGGGGCGGTCGGCCTTGAGCGCGGTGACCGCGTGCCTCGCCGTGTCGCCGAGCGGCCCGCCGGGGACCACGACCGAGACCAGGCTGAGCGTGTCGGTGACGCGCTCGGCGCGCCCCTCGAGGTGCTGGCCGTCGACGACCGGGAGGGCGGCGGCGTACTCCTGCGCACGGGCCAGCGGGGCCTGTGCCACGACCTGCAGGTCCGGACCGGACAGCTGGGGGTAGCGCTGCTCGAGCTGGGTGAAGAACTGGCGCTGGGGCGCGCTGACCGGAAGCAGCTCCTTGCCGGAGGAGGTCAGCTTGAGCTGGAACGCCGGTGCCGCGAGCGTCCCGAGCACGACCAGGACGGCGAGGATGACCAGCACGGGTCGGCGGAAGACCCCGGTGGCGAGCCGCGAGAAGACGCCCTCCTCGGGTGCCTGCTCGGTGCCGCGGGCGAGCAGGCGCCGGGCACCGAGGACGCACAGGGCCGGCACGAGCGTGAGCGCCACCAGCATGGCGACCAGCACGACGGACAGGCCGGCCGAGCCGATGGCCTTGAGGATCGAGGCCTCGAAGACGAGCAGCCCACCGAGGGAGATGGCGACGGTGAGCCCGGAGAAGACCACGGTGCGGCCGGCGGAGTCGACGGTCCGCGCGATCGCCGCCTGCACCTCCTCCCGGGTGATCTCGGCTGCCGGCCGGCCCTGGACGCGGCTGCGCAGCTCCTCCCGGAACCGGCTCACCGTGAGCAGCCCGTAGTCGATGCACAGGCCCAGCCCGAGGACGGTCACGACGTTGACCACGGTGGCGTCGAGGTCGATGAGGTGCGAGAAGGCGAGCAGCGAGGCGAGCGCGCCGCCGATCGACGCGATGGCTCCCACGATCGGCATGCCCGCCGCGATGAACCCGCCGAAGACCAGCACCATCACCAGGAAGCTGATGGGCAGGGCGATGCCCTCTCCTGCGCGGAGGTCCTTCTCGACCTGCGAGGTGATGGCGTCGATGAGGTCGGCGAGGCCGCCGGTCGTGCCCTTCGCGCCCGGGACTGCGGCGACCAGCTGGCGCAACCTCGTGTCGACCTGCTCCTGCGTCCGGTCCCGCGCGTCCCCCTTGAGCGACGGGTCGAAGGTGACCACTGCGGCGAACCCGTCACCCGACGTGGGCAGCAGCGCCTTGGCCTCGGGGCTCGCGATCCCGGCCGGCACGAGCTGTGGGGCCGCGACCGAGACGACCCCCGGTATGCGGCCCAGGTCGGCCGCGGCGGCCTTGACCGCGGCCACGGTCGTGGGCGCGGCCGCGTCGGCACCGGTCACCTGCAGCAGGTGGGTCGAGGTGGCCGACCTGCCGGCGGCGACGAGCTGGTCGCGGCCCTGGAGGTTCTCGCCGGCGACGGCCGGGTCGCCGGACTGCAGCCGGTCGAACAGCGACTGGTTGCCGAAGGCCCCGGTCGCGCCGCCGAACGCCGCCACGACCGCGAGCAGCCACACGATCACGACGGTCCTGGGGTGCCGGCCGACCAGGCCGCCGAGGTGGGAGAGTGCGGAGGCCGTCCGGTCGGGGTGGTCGGGCGCGTCGGTCACGGGAGATACCCTGCCATCCGTGGTGAACGGTGACGGCGACGACCTCTTCGCAGAGGCCTCGCGGGGGCGGGCCGGAGACCGCATGCCCACCGGCGCCGCGCTCCCGCCGCTCGCCGTGCGCATGCGCCCCCGGTCGCTGGAGGAGGTCCGGGGCCAGGGCTCGGTACTGCGTGCCGGCAGCCCGCTGCGACGGCTCATCGAGGGATCGGCCGGCGCCGCCGGGCCCCTGTCCGCGATCATCTGGGGCCCGCCCGGGACCGGGAAGACGACGCTGGCCCACCTCGTGGCGACCGCCGCGGACCGCCGGTTCGTCGAGCTGTCGGCCGTCACCGCAGGCGTCAAGGACGTGCGGCAGGTCATGGACCAGGCCGCTCGCGACCGCGACCTCTACGACCGGCAGACGGTCCTGTTCCTCGACGAGATCCACCGCTTCACCAAGGCCCAGCAGGACGCGCTGCTCCCCGGCGTCGAGAACCGCCAGGTCATCCTCGTCGCGGCGACCACGGAGAACCCCTCGTTCTCGGTGATCGCCCCGCTGCTGTCGCGCTCGATGCTCATCACCCTCGGCTCGCTGACCGACGAGGAGGTGGCCGAGGTCCTCGACTCGGCCGTGTCGGACGACCGCGGCCTTTCAGGGGAACTCAGCCTGGCCGACGACGCGCGCGACCACCTCGTGCGCATCGCCGGTGGCGACGCCCGGCGCGCACTCACCTCGCTGGAGGCGGCCGCCGGCGTGGCCCTCGACGAGGTGGCCCCCGGCGCCGACGTCGACGGACCTGTCGAGATCACCCTCGCCCACACCGAGCAGGCCGTGGCGCACGCCAGCGTGCGCTACGACAAGACGGGCGACCAGCACTACGACGTCGCGTCGGCGCTCATCAAGTCGATGCGCGGCTCCGACGTCGACGCGGCGCTGCACTACCTCGCGCGCATGCTGGAGGCGGGCGAGGACCCCCGCTTCATCGCCCGGCGCATCGTCATCTCCGCCAGCGAGGACGTCGGCATGGGCGACCCCACCGCCCTGCAGACCGCTGTCGCCGCCATGCACGCCGTGGCGCAGATCGGGATGCCTGAGGCGCGGATCATCCTGGCCCAGGCCGTGGTCCACAACGCGCTCGCGCCCAAGAGCAACGCGGCGTACACCGCCATCAACGAGGCGATCGCCGACGTGCGCGCCGGGCGTGGTGGCGCGGTGCCGCCCCACCTGCGCGGCAGCGGGTATGCGGGCGCGGCGCGGCTCGGGCACGGGGACGGTTACGTCTACGCCCACTCCGAGCCCGACGGGGTGGCCCGGCAGGACTACCTGCCGGAGGACCTGCAGGGGCAGACCGACTACTACCGGCCGACCGACCGCGGGTTCGAGGAGCGCCTCGGCCCGCGATGGTCGTGGCTCAAGGGCCGCATCCGGCGCTCCTGACCCGCCGGGCCGGTGACCGCGGCGGACCTGACCCGGCCGCTGGTGGCCTCGGGGAAGGTGGGACACGTGCCGGCGTGACGCGCGCCGACGTGCAGTAGGCCGGCGGAGGTCTCGCGGAGCCGCCGTCCGCACTACGACGGCTGGGGTCACGCCGGCACTGCACGTCGCTCCTCCTGCGGCTGCGGGGGAGCAGGCAGACCGCTGAGCCCAGCCACGAGGACCTCGATGGTCCAGCGCACCCACTCGGGACGGTGCACCACGTCGTCCCACGTGTAGCGCAGCACCCGCCAGCCGTGCATCACGAGCTCGGTGTAGCGACGGCAGTCCCGCTCGAGGCCGTCCCGGGTCCCGTGGAACTCGAACCCCTCCGCCTCCAGCACCACCCGCGCACGGGGATCGCCGAGGTCCACGGTCGCAAACACCCCGACATCGGCGATGACGAGCTGGGGTTGAAGCCGCAGCCCCGGCAGGTCGAGGGCGATCGCGCGCAGTGCTGACTCGAACGGGTTCGCCGCGCGCCGGTCGGCTGCCACGGCGACGCTGCGGGCGCGCGAGGAGCCGGTACCCCGCAGGGCCCGAGCCGCGGCAAGCAGCTCGTGCCGCGCCACGTCGCCCGAGCGCAGGGCGGAGTCGGCCACGTCGAGGGCCTGGTCGAACGGCAGCTTGACTGCGCAGTCGAGCACCGTCCGGATCGGGTCGGTGAGGCCGGCCGCGCGCTCGTGCGGCGACAGGTCCCGATACGTAATGACCACCCCGCGGCGCTGCTCGCGCGAGACCTTGCGGTTGCGCGGGACGGTCAGCCACGGCCGCACGGGTGGCCGCAGGACCGGCCGGCCGTGGGCCAACGCCGCGCTCAGGTGCGACACGACCCCGCTGCGGGCGTGCGCTGCCCGCCGGTGCGCCGACACGGCAGGCAGCACGTAGCGGCCCCGTCGCAGCCGGACAACCGACCCCTCTGCCACGGCACTCTCGAGGGCCGACTGCGGGACGAGGGCACGCAAGGTCGACCACGAGGCGCAGCCCCCGAGTCTGCCGAGCGCATCGGCGACGGCGAGCGCGCGTGCTGGACCGGGCGGGTGCATCGCACCAGCGTCGCGCCCGACCGACCGCTCCTCCCGGTCGTCCACAGGTTCGTCGGCAGATAGGGACGTGCAGTACTCCGTGGAACCGGGCCCGCGCCCGCTGCACCGTGCGGCTGCCGTCGGGCACGACCGGGTACTGCACGTCGCTGTGCCGTCGCGGGCGTGGCCCGGGGCCTTCGTGCGGCCCCCGGATCAACCCCTCGGGTGGCCTCGGGGAATGCCGCCGTGACGCCCGCGCCCGTCGGGGTAGGGTTTCGGCATGGATGTGAGTCTGGGCGACATCGCCGGCATGATCGCGGCCCTGGCGTTCGCGTTCCTGGTCTTCCGACTGGGCAGCGTGATCGGCAAGGCCGGCAAGATCCTCGACGAGACGCGGGTGGGTCTGCGGACCACCACCGAGAACGTCCAGCCCACCCTGCTCAAGCTCACCGACACGGTCAGCCTGACCAACGAGCAGCTGGCGCGGGTCGACGGCATCACCACCAACGTCTCCGCCATCACCACCAACGCCAGCGCGCTGACGGCCCTGTTCGCCGCCACGCTGGGCAGCCCGGTCGTCAAGGTGGCAGCGTTCACGTACGGGGTGCGCTCGGCCCTCAGCGGTGCCGGCACCAAGTCGACCAGCGGCCGTCGCCGCCGTCGGGGCTGATCGCCGTGGCACGTCTCTTCTGGGTCGCCCTCGGCGCCGCCGCCGGCGTCTACGCCGTGCGCAAGGTCGGCAAGGCCGCCCAGGCCTACACGCCCGCCGGTGTCGCCGACGGTCTCTCCGACTTCGGTGACGGCCTGCGCGAGCTCGCCGCAGCCGTCCGCGAGGGCATGGCCGAGCGCGAGGGCGAGCTGCGCCTGGCGCTCGGCATCGACGCCGGCACGGCCGACGACCCGGAGGCGGGTGCGGCACGGCTCGACGCCGCCGCTGCGCGGGCGCTGCTCGACGACCCCACCGGTCGCCGCGGGAACGGCGCGCACCGAGCTCGGTAGGGGCGCCGCGCTCCCGCGCGCTCGCCCCGACCCACACCACGTTCACTACCCGTACGATTCGTCATGCCCGCCCACCCCCCCGAGGGCATGCGCTAAGGACTGATCAACCCATGGAAACCGCCGAGATCAGGCGCCGCTTCCTCTCGTTCTACGAGAGCAAGGGGCACACGGTCGTCCCGTCCGCACCGCTCGTCTACGACGACCCCAACCTGCTGTTCGTCAACGCAGGCATGGTGCCCTTCAAGCCCTACTTCCTCGGGCAGCAGACGCCCCAGTGGAACCGCGCCACCTCCGTCCAGAAGTGTGTGCGCACCGGCGACATCGAGGAGGTCGGCAAGACCTCCCGCCACGGCACGTTCTTCCAGATGAACGGCAACTTCTCCTTCGGGGACTACTTCAAGGAAGGCGCCATCACGTTCGCCTGGGAGCTCATCACCACGCCCCAGGACCAGGGTGGCTACGGCCTCGACGCCGACAAGATCTGGCCCACCGTCTACGAGGACGACGACGAGAGCTTCGACCTGTGGCACCGGATGATCGGTGTCCCCAAGGAGCGGATCACCCGCCGCGGCAAGCTCGACAACTACTGGCACATGGGCGTGGCCGGCCCCGGCGGCCCGTGCAGCGAGCTCTACCTCGACCGCGGCCCGGAGTACGGTCGCGAGGGTGGCCCTGCCGTCGACGAGGACCGCTACCTCGAGTTCTGGAACCTCGTCTTCATGCAGTACGAGCTGTCGGCGGTCCGCGCCAAGGACGACTTCGACATCGCCTCCGAGCTGCCGAAGAAGAACATCGACACCGGCATGGGCCTCGAGCGCATGGCGACCCTGCTCCAGGGCGTCGACAACCTGTACGAGATCGACGAGGTCTACCCCGTCCTCGACCGCGCCGCCGAGCTCACGGGCAAGCGGTACGGCGTCCACTCGGGTCACGCGGCGAGCGAGTCCCACCCCGACGACGTGCGCCTGCGCGTGGTCGCCGACCACATCCGCTCGAGCCTGATGCTCATCGGCGACGGCGTCACCCCCGGCAACGAGGGCCGCGGCTACGTCCTGCGCCGCATGCTCCGCCGGGCGGTGCGCTCGATGCGCCTGCTCGGGTTCGACGAGCCGAGCCTGCCGCTGCTGCTGCCGGTCTCGGTCGAGCGGATGAAGAACTCCTACCCCGAGCTCGAGACCGGGTTCGACCGGATCTCGCAGATCGCGTACGCGGAGGAGGAGGCGTTCCGCCGCACCCTGGCGGCCGGCACGACGATCCTGGACACCGCGGTGACCCGGACGAAGTCCGAGGGCGGCAGGACCCTCGCGGGCGACCAGGCGTTCCAGCTCCACGACACCTACGGCTTCCCGATCGACCTGACGCTGGAGATGGCGGCCGAGCAGGGCCTCGAGGTGGACCGCGACGGCTTCCGCCGGCTCATGACCGAGCAGCGTGAGCGCGCCAAGGCCGACGCGAAGGCCAAGAAGGGCGGTCACGCCAACACCGAGGTCTGGCGCGACCTGCGGGCGCTGGGCGCGACCGACTGGCGCGCCTACTCCGAGCTGACCTCCGAGGCGAAGGTCCTCGGCCTCGTCGTCGACGGCCGGCGCGTCGAGGAGCTCGAGCCCGGCCAGCGCGGTCAGGTCGTCCTCGACCGCACCCCGTTCTACGCCGAGTCCGGTGGCCAGGTCGCCGACGAGGGCGTCATCGTCGCCGACGGCGCCCACCTGCGGGTCGTCGACGTGCAGCGGCCGGTCAAGGGACTCGTCGCCCACACGGTCGAGGTGCTCACCGGGCCGCTGCGCGCCGGTCAGGAGGTGTCGGCCGAGGTCGACGCCGAGTGGCGCGTCTGCGCGTGCCAGGCGCACTCGGGCACCCACGTCGTCCACGCGGCCCTGCGCCAGGTGCTCGGCCCGTCTGCCCTGCAGTCCGGCTCCTACAACAAGCCCGGCTACCTGCGGCTCGACTTCGCGTGGGGCCAGGCCCTGTCGCCGGAGACCCGCAGCGAGATCGAGGAGGTGGCCAACCTCGCGGTGCGCCAGGACCTCCCGGTGTCGGCGCAGTACATGACGCTGCCGCAGGCCCGTGAGTTCGGGGCGCTGGCCCTGTTCGGCGAGACCTACGACGAGCAGGTCCGCGTCATCGAGATCGGCGGCCCCTGGTCGCGCGAGCTGTGCGGTGGCACCCACGTCGGCCACTCCTCGCAGATCGGCGCACTGTCGGTCACCGGCGAGTCGTCCGTGGGCTCCGGCGTGCGCCGCCTCGAGGCCTTCGTCGGGATGGACGCGCTGCGCCACCTCGCCAAGGAGCGTGCCCTCGTGGCCGAGCTCAGCGAGATCGTCAAGGTGCAGCCCGGCGAGCTCAAGGACCGCGTGGCGGCCCTCGTGGCCCGCGTCCGCGACGCGGAGCGCGAGCTGGAGAAGGTCCGTCGCGAGCAGGTGCAGGCGCAGACGGGCAAGCTCGTCGAGTACGCCCGCGACCTCGACGGCATCCGCCTCCTGACCCACGACGCGGGGGAGGGCGCCAGCGCCGACGACCTGCGCACCATGGCCCTGGACCTGCGTGGGCGCCTCGGCGACGCGACGCCGGTCGTCGTGGCCCTAACCGGTGTGGCCAAGGGACGCCCCGGAGTGGTCGTCGCGACGAACGCCCGCGCCCGTGACCGCGGCGTCAAGGCGGGTGCGCTGGTGCGCGTCGCAGCCCAGACGCTCGGCGGTGGTGGCGGCGGCAAGGACGACCTGGCGCAGGGAGGCGGCACCGACGCCACCCGGACGGGCGACGCCCTCGGGCGCATCGACGCCGCGGTGCGTGAGGCCGCCGGCGTCACCGGGTGACCCCGCGGTGACGCAGGCAGCCACCAGGGCCGGGGTGCGGGTC
>NZ_JBFRFA010000044.1:0-27547 GCF_052114585.1 Pedococcus sp. 2YAF34 | reverse complement strand
GCTACGCCCGCGCCTACACCTCAGAAAGCGAACGCCGGGCCGCCCTGCCAGCATGGATCCACGAGTACAACCACCACCGACCCCACACCGCCTGCGGGAACAAGCCACCCATCACCCGCTTGACCAACCTGTCAGGTCAGTACACCTAGGCGGCCCCCTTTGCGCCGAAGTCTGGGACTTCGATCAGGCGACCAGGGCCGCGAGCTCGGCGACGAACCGGGCCAACCCGGCGCCGTACAGGTCCGCGGCAGTCATCCTCACGACCCGCCAGCCGAGTGACTCGAGCAACCGGGTGCGCTGTATGTCGCTCTGCCACTGGCGGCGGTCGGTCCGGTGCTGGTCGCCCTCGTACTCGACGATGACCCGCGTCTCCCGCCACAGGAAGTCGACCTTGGCCAAGAAGTGACCGTCCTCGGCGAACACGTCGGCGTTGAGCTCCGGCTCCGGGAGGCCGGCCCGACCGAACGCCAGCCGGGCCCGGGTCTCCATGGGCGAGCCACTCCCGCGACGCAGCAGTGGCCCGGCCTCCCTGAGCAGACGCCGCCCACGACCGGCTGCCTCGGCCGCCGCGTGCACCAGGGGTTCCAGGAGGTCCGGTGTGCGGGTGGCGAAGGCATCGCCGGCGATGACCAGGTCCTCGGCGGTGAGGCCCCGCACCCTCGCGAGGTCGACCCAGGTGTCGACGGGTGAGGTCACCGGCAGGCCGCGGAGGGTCTCGTGACGGCGCCCGGCGAGGCCGCGGTGCCCGACGACGCCAGCACGGCGCAGCGGCGTGGCGTCGCGCATGACGTGGAGTGGTTCCTCGCGGCTCCACGCGGTGGGCAGTGGCAACCGCCAGAGCCGGGCAGCCGTCAGGTGCGAGAACGCGTAGGTGCCCTCGAGGGCGAGGCCGACGGTGTGGGCGAGCTCGTCGACGGCGCGGGCGTGGTCGTGGGCGCGGACGCCCCAGGTGGGCCGCACCAGGTCCGCCGCCTCGAGCCGCGCCTGGCTGACCATCGCCGCCCGGGCCTCCGCCAGCGTGAACGCGCGTCCCTGCAGGGAGGCGGGCAGCGATGGGAGCGGGAGAGGCACGGTACTCAGGCTGCCGTGCTCCGTACCCACGGCCCTCGAGTTGTCCACAGGTCCGGCCGCGTACCGGGCCCGGTAGCCGCCCACGCGGTGGTGCGCCGTGCCCCGAGGTCTGGGACTTGGGGTCAACGCAGGCTCGTATGGCCCGAAGTCCCAGACTTCGGCGCAAGTCCGGCTCGTATGGCCCGAAGTCCCAGACTTCGGCGCAAGGGGGAGGGGTGAAGGGGGAGGCGCAAGGGGGAGGGGCAGGGGGACGCGCACCACCATCGCGGGCCGGGAGGCGTTTGCACTCTCCGCGGGGGAGTGCCAATAATGGCGTTAGCACTCTCGCCATGAGAGTGACAATCATGGCCTCAAAGTGAGGTCCGGGGAACGTGCGCGACGTGAGCCGCGGGAACCGGGCCGTCCGTCGCGGGCGCGGCGAGGCCGCCACACACGATTCGCGTGGGAGGAACCACCCGAATGGCCAAGATCATCGCATTCGATGAAGAGGCTCGCCGCGGTCTCGAGCGGGGCATGAACATCCTCGCCGACGCCGTCCGCGTCACCCTCGGCCCGAAGGGCCGCAACGTCGTCCTCGAGAAGAAGTGGGGCGCCCCCACGATCACCAACGATGGCGTGTCCATCGCCAAGGAGATCGAGCTCGACGACCCGTACGAGAAGATCGGCGCCGAGCTCGTCAAGGAGGTCGCCAAGAAGACCGACGACGTCGCGGGCGACGGCACCACCACCGCCACCGTGCTGGCCCAGGCCCTCGTCAAGGAGGGCCTGCGCAACGTCGCGGCCGGCGCCAACCCGATGGCCCTCAAGCGCGGCATCGAGAAGGCCACCGAGGCCGTCTCCGCCCAGCTGCTCGAGATGGCCAAGGACGTCGAGACCAAGGAGCAGATCGCCTCCACCGCCTCGATCTCTGCCGCTGACCCCCAGATCGGCGAGATGATCGCCGAGGCCATGGACAAGGTCGGCAAGGAAGGCGTCATCACCGTCGAGGAGAGCAACACCTTCGGGCTCGAGCTCGAGCTCACCGAGGGCATGCGCTTCGACAAGGGCTACATCAGCCACTACTTCGTCACCGACACCGAGCGCATGGAGGCCGTGCTCGAGGACCCCTACGTCCTCGTCGTGAACTCCAAGATCTCCGGCATCAAGGACCTGCTGCCCCTCCTCGAGAAGGTCATGCAGTCCGGCAAGCCGCTGCTCATCATCGCCGAGGACGTCGAGGGCGAGGCCCTGTCGACCCTGGTGGTCAACAAGATCCGTGGCACCTTCAAGTCCGTCGCCGTCAAGGCCCCGGGCTTCGGTGACCGTCGCAAGGCCATGCTCGCCGACATCGCCATCCTCACCGGTGGCCAGGTCATCTCCGAGGAGGTCGGCCTCAAGCTCGACACCGCAGAGCTCGACCTGCTCGGCCGTGCGCGCAAGGTCGTCGTGACCAAGGACGAGACCACCATCGTCGAGGGTGCTGGCGACAACGACCAGATCCAGGGTCGCGTCAACCAGATCCGCGCCGAGATCGACAAGTCGGACAGCGACTACGACCGCGAGAAGCTGCAGGAGCGCCTGGCCAAGCTGGCCGGCGGTGTCGCAGTCATCAAGGCCGGTGCCGCGACCGAGGTCGAGCTCAAGGAGCGCAAGCACCGCATCGAGGACGCCGTGCGCAACGCCAAGGCTGCCGTCGAGGAGGGGATCGTCGCCGGTGGTGGCGTGGCCCTGCTCCAGGCGACCAAGGCCGCGTTCGAGAAGCTGGAGCTCGAGGGTGACGAGGCCACCGGCGCGAACATCGTCCGCGTCGCCGCCTCTGCCCCGCTCAAGCAGATCGCGATCAACGCCGGCCTCGAGGGCGGCGTCGTCTCGGAGAAGGTCTCCAACCTTCCCTCCGGCCACGGCCTCAACGCCGCGACCGGCGAGTACGTCGACCTCATCGCCGCGGGCATCATCGACCCGGCGAAGGTCACGCGCTCCGCGCTGCAGAACGCCGCGTCGATCGCCGCGCTGTTCCTCACCACCGAGGCCGTCATCGCGGACAAGCCCGAGAAGGCTGCCCCCGCTGCGCCCGGTGGCGACGAGATGGGCGGCATGGGCTTCTGAGCCCAACTGCACCACGCGTCACCAGCACGAACGTCGAAGGGCGGTTCCCCAGCAGGGAGCCGCCCTTCGGCGTACCCGGCGCCATACCGCACGCCGGACGGGTGACCGGGGAGGGGGTTTGGCACCCACCGCACGGGTGCGACGTGTAGAAACAGTGCCGTGCCTCCACTCGAAGACAGCCCGCTCACGCTCGGTCCGCTCCTGCGCTACGTGGGTGAGACCAGCGCCACGGTGTGGGTGCAGACCCGGCAGCACGCCACGGTCACGGTGCGGGCCTTCGGCCGGTCGTGGGAGGCGTCCACCTTCAGCGCGCACGGCCACCACTACGCGCTCGTGGTCCTCGACGGGCTCGAGCCGGGAGCCACGAGCGAGTACGAGGTCGACGTCGACGGGGACACCGCATGGCCGCCGAAGGGCCCGGGGGTCGACGCGCTGACCGCCTCGCTGCCGCCGAGCCGCGTCACGACGCACCGGCACAGCGAGCCCACCCGTATGGCGTTCGGCTCGTGCCGCACCTCGGTGCCGCACGACGCCGAGGGCAACAAGAGCAACGGCGTCGACGCGCTGAGGGCCTACGCCTTCCACCTCACCCGAACCGACCCGGCCGAGTGGCCGCACCTCGTGGTCTTCCTCGGCGACCAGGTCTACGCCGACGAGACCTCGGAGGAGATGCGGGAGTTCATCGCCTCCCGGCGCAGCCTCGACGAGCCGCCGGGCGAGGAGCTCAAGGACTACGAGGAGTACGCCCACCTCTACCGGCTCGCGTGGACCGACCCGCTCAACCGCTGGCTGCTGTCGACACTGCCGAGCGCCATGATCTTCGACGACCACGACATCCGAGACGACTGGAACACCTCGCAGGACTGGCACCGCGAGATGAACGCCAAGCCGTGGTGGCACGAGCGCATCGTCGGCGGCCTGGCGTCCTACTGGGTCTACCAGCACGCGGGAAACCTCAGCCCCGAGGACCTGGCGCAGGACGAGGTGTGGCAGCTCATCGCCGAGCACGCGGGCTCCGGTGCCGCCGGCGAGCTCGACCTCACCGAGGTCCTGGACACCCTCGCCGCGCGGGTCGACGCCCAGCCCGAGACGTACCGCTGGAGCTACGCCCGCGACCTGGGCGAGTCCAAGCTCGTCGTCGTCGACTCCCGGGCCGCGCGGCTCCTCACGCCCGACCGTCGATCGATCCTCGACGACGACGAGATGGCGTGGGTCGACGGCCAGCTGCGCGGCGACGTCGACCACCTGTTCATCGCCACGTCCCTGCCGTTCCTCATGGCTCAGGGCATCCACGACCTCGAGGCCATCAACGAGGCCATGTCCAACGGTGCCTGGGGCCCCCGGGTCGCCAGGTGGGGCGAGAAGATGCGCCGAGCCCTGGACCTCGAGCACTGGGCTGCGTTCCAGGAGGGGTTCAAACAGGTGCTCGACATGGTCGTCGAGGTCGCGCACGGCGAGAGGGGTACGGCGCCGGGCACCATCACGTTCCTCTCCGGTGACGTCCACAACTCCTACGTCACCGAGATCGACCCCAAGGAGCTGGGACCGGGCTCGAGCCGGATCATCCAGGCTGTGTGCTCCCCCATCCGCAACCCGCTGCCACGGCAGGCGCGCATCGCGCAGGCGATGCTCGGCAAGGGCCTGGCCAGGCCCTTGCAGCTCCTGGTGGCGCGCACCTCCAAGGTGCCCAACGCGCCGTACCAGTGGCCGATGACCGAGGGCCCGTGGTTCGACAACAACCTCGCGACCCTGCAGGTCCGCGGACGCGGCCTGGTCATGCGCTGGGACCTCGGCGAGGTCAAGGGCGACAAGTACGACGAACCGGACCTGCGACAGGTGGCTCGCGTCGTCATCTCCTGACGGGGGGCCATCCCTGCAACCTCAGGGTCGACTCAGGGGCCGGTGGGGGTCTCACCTGAGGGTGGAGCAATCCGGGCCGCCCTAGCGTTGTCCTCCGTGACGACCGACGCCCTGTCCCCGGGAGGACCCATGACCGCCAGCACCCCCGTGTCCACCACGGAGCCCACCCGCAAGGCCGCCCCGGCGGCTCGGGTGCGCGACCTCACGAAGGTCTACGGCAAGGGTGAGGCTCAGGTCCGTGCCCTCGACGGGGTCAGCGTCGACCTCGCGGCCGGTGAGTTCACCGCGATCATGGGGCCGTCCGGGTCGGGCAAGTCCACGCTCATGCACTGCGCCGCCGGCCTCGACGCCGCGACGTCGGGCGAGGTGTTCGTCGGCGACGTCGACATCACCGGCCTCAAGGACAAGGACCTGACGACGCTGCGGCGCGACCGGATCGGCTTCGTCTTCCAGTCGTTCAACCTCATCCCCACCCTCGACGCGCAGGAGAACATCCTGCTGCCCCTGGCCATCGCGGGCCGCAAGCCGGACCAGGCGTGGTTCGACACCGTCATCGACACCGTCGGCCTGCGCGACCGCCTCGACCACCGGCCCAGCGAGCTCTCCGGCGGCCAGCAGCAGCGCGTCGCCTGCGCCCGCGCCCTGGTGAGCAAGCCCGAGATCGTGTTCGCCGACGAGCCCACCGGCAACCTCGACTCGACCTCCGGCACCGAGGTGCTCAACTTCCTGCGACACAGCGTCGACGAGTTCGGGCAGACCATCGTCATGGTCACCCACGACCCGGTCGCGGCCGCCCACACCGACCGCGTGGTGTTCCTGGCCGACGGCAAGGTCGTCGACGAGATGCGCGAGCCCACGGCCGAGAAGATCCTCGAGCGCATGAAGCGGCTGGACACCCGTCTGTCCCGACCCGCCGCCGAGCACCAGGCCGCCGAGCAGCACCGCGCGGCAGGGAGCTGACGGTGCTCAAGGCCAGCTGGAAGAGCCTTCTCGGCCGCAAGCTGCGGCTGTTCATGAGCGCGTTCGCGATCATCCTCGGCGTCTCGTTCGTCTCCGGGTCCTTCATCTTCACCGACACCCTCGGGCGCGCCTTCGACGGCATCGTCAACACCGTCGGTGACGTCGTGGTCCGCCCCGAGTCGGCGAGCTCGGACTTCGACTCCGGCCCGACCTCCAAGACGGTCCCCGGCGCGCTGGTCCGCAGCCTGGCCGCGCTGCCCGGTGTGGCGCGTGCCGACGGCAACGTCAGCAACCCCACGACCTTCGTCGTCTCGACCCAGGGCAAGCTCATCGGCGGTGGTGGCCCACCCGGCCTCGGCCTCAGCCACAACGACGCCCCCACCTCGGCCGGTGAGCCACCGGCGTCCCTGTCCCAGGGCCGCTGGCCGACCACGAGGGGGGAGGTGGTCCTCGACTCCGGCACCGCCAAGCGGGCGGGGTACGCCGTCGGCGACACGGTCAAGCTCGTCACGAGCGGCGCCCAGCCGGTCGTCACCGCACGGCTCGTCGGCATCGCCGAGTTCAAGGGCGGGACCGTCGGGGCGACCCTGGCCTTCTTCGACACGCGGACGGCCCAGCAGCTCTTCCTCGGCGGCAAGGACGAGTACAGCGACGCCTGGGTGACCGCTGCCGACGGGACCAGCGCGGAGGACCTGGCCAAGGCGGTGCAGGCCAAGCTCCCCAGCGGCTACGAGGCCGTGACCGGCGCGTCCGTCGCCAAGGAGTCGGCCACCGGCATCAACAAGGCGCTCAACTTCATCAACGTCTTCCTGCTCGTCTTCGCCGGCATCGCGCTGTTCGTCGGCTCGTTCCTCATCATCAACACGTTCTCGATCCTCGTCGCCCAGCGCAGCCGCGAGCTCGCCATGCTGCGCGCCCTCGGCGCCGGCCGGCACCAGGTGACGCGGTCGGTGCTGTTCGAGGCGTTCGTCGTCGGGCTCGTCGGGTCGACGGTAGGACTCGGCCTCGGGTTCGCGCTCGCCATCGGCATCCAGAAGCTCTTCGCCCAGTTCGGGCTGGACCTCAGCGGCTCGCCGCTCGTCTTCCGCCCGAGCACCGCGGTGATCGCGTATGCCGTGGGCCTGGTCGTGACGATGGTCGCCGCCTACCTGCCCGCGCGCCGGGCAGGCAAGATGCCGCCGGTCGCCGCGATGCGCGACGACGTGGCGCTGCCCGAGTCGGCCCTGCACCGCCGGGTGTGGGTGGGGGCCGTGCTCTTCGTGGGAGGGCTCGTCGCCGGCTACCTCGGCGCGTTCACCTCGATCTCCAACTCGGCCTACTGGGTCGGCGGTGGGGTGCTCGGCGTCGTCCTGGCCGCCATCCTCACCAGCCCCGTGGTCGGTCGCCCCGTCATCGCCCTCCTCGGGTGGGGCTACCGCCGCAGCTTCGGCGCGGTCGGGGTCATGGCCGAGCAGAACGCCACCCGCAACCCCCGGCGCACCGCAGCAACCGCCTCGGCGCTGATGATCGGCCTCACGCTGGTGTCGATGATGTCGGTCTTCGGCGCCTCGGCGAAGGCGAGCGTCGACAAGTCGATCAACGCCAAGTTCGCGGCCGACTACGTCCTGTCCAACGCGGTGGGGCTGCCGTTCTCGACCACCGTGACGGCTGACGTGGCCAAGGTGCCCGGCGTCGCCACAGTGGCCGCCGTTCGCTACCTGCCGGTGTCGGTCAACCAGGACCGCGGTTTCGCGGCCGCCGTCGACCCGGTGACGTTCGGGAAGGCGGTCCCGGTCGAGTTCCGCAGCGGGTCCCTCGCCGGGCTGAAGGACGGCACCGTCCTGGTCTCGGAGGACCGGGCGAAGAAGCAGCACCTGGCGGTGGGCTCGACGGTGCGCACCGACGTGTCGGGCACTCAGGGCTCGGCGAAGGTGGCCGGGGTCTTCGTCAGCTCGGCAGCGCTGCCCAACTCGATCCTCGTGTCGCTGGCGACCGCGGAGAAGGCCGGGGTGCCGGTGCAGGACAGCGCCGTGTTCGTCGTGCGCGACCGCGGGGCCAAGGCGGCCGCCGTGGAGGCCGGCATCGACAAGGTCATCGCCGACGTGCCGACGGTGACGCTCAAGAACCAGGACGAGTTCGCGGCCGAGCAGCGCAAGCCGATCGACCAGCTGCTCTACATCATCTACGCGCTGCTCGGCCTCGCCGTCATCATCGCGGTGCTCGGCATCGTCAACACCCTCGCCCTGTCGGTGATCGAGCGCACCCGCGAGATCGGGCTGCTGCGGGCGGTCGGCCTGAGCCGACGCCAGCTGCGCACCATGCTGCGGCTCGAGTCCGTC
This sequence comes from Pedococcus sp. 2YAF34, assembly GCF_052114585.1. NCBI lineage: Bacteria > Bacillati > Actinomycetota > Actinomycetes > Micrococcales > Intrasporangiaceae > Pedococcus > Pedococcus sp. 2YAF34. The sequence goes on along the minus strand of NZ_JBFRFA010000044.1, from coordinate 19,253 downwards.
GCCATCGCGCTGCTGGGGGCGGTCCTGGGTGTCGTGCTCGGCCTGGCTGCCGGGTGGGCCCTGCAGCGCAGTCTCGCGGACGACGGCATCGACGTGCTCTCCATCCCCGGGGTCCAGCTCGCGGTGTTCGTCGTGCTGGCCGGGCTGGTCGGGGTGCTGGCCGCGTTGTGGCCGGGGCGCCGGGCCGCTCGTCTCGACGTGCTGCGAGCCATCACCACCGAGTAGCGGACACCGGGCGGGGCGGTCGTCTCTCCGCCCCGGCCCGGTGTCAGCTGAACATCCGCAGGGTCTGCGCCTCGGTCTCGGCGTACTGCGCCCCCGCCGCGGCGAGGACGCCGCCGATGGAGTCGAGCGAGGCGCGGACCTGGCGCTGCGTGCCTTGCCACTCGGCGACCAGCGCCTGGAACCGGGACGACGCGGTGCCGGTCCACGCACCCTGGAGCCCGTTGAGCCGGCCCATCATCGCCGTCACCTGCGCGTCGATCTCGCCCGAGATGCGGGCGATGTCACCGGACGCCGCCTGGATCTGCTCGGTGTCCACCTGGAACTGTGCCGCCATGGCTCCTCCTGAAAAGGGTCTCGGTGCCGGTGCGACACCTCCTGCCGGGAGGCTAGGCCGGACCGACCGACAGGCCGCCGGGTTTTCCACAGGGCCGCCCGGCTCGGGGTAGCGTCGGTCCGTGACCATCTGGATCGACCCGCCCGCGTGGCCCGCCCACGGGCGGCTCTGGTCCCACCTGGTCAGCGACACCTCGTACGCCGAGCTGCACGACTTCGCTGCGGCGCAAGGCATCCCACATCGCGGGTTCGAGGGCGACCACTACGACGTGCCCCAGGAACGCTACGACGCACTCGTCGCCGCGGGGGCGGTCGAGGTCGGCGGCAAGGAGATCGTCCGGATCCTGCAGCGCAGCGGCCTGCGGGTGCAGAAGCGCAAGCACGAGCGAGTCGTCCGCGCGGTCCCCAGTGCGGCCTGGCTGCCCCCGGGGTCACGGGCCGACGTCATCGCCTCCCGACAGCCCGAGCCCCCGGCGAGCACCGTGGTCGTGCGGCTGGCCCTGCTGCGCGGCCCTGACCTGCTCGTCCTGGAACGCCTCACGGGCGGCCTCGACCTCCCGTCGGCGCCGGTCGGCCGGCTCGCGCCCGCGGACGCGCTCGCACGGCTCCTCGAGGTGGTGGCGGGGCCCGGCCACAGGCTGGCGCCGGAGCTGCTCGGCTACGTCCGCAACACCGTGCCGGAGCCGGACGCCGACTACCCGTGGCCGGTGCCGAAGGCCTGCTTCGCCGTCTGGCACGACGCGCTCGGGGTGACGGAGGAGCTGCGCACCGGGGTCGGTCTGTGGGTCCGTCGCGACGAGGCGGCGGCAGAGCTCGGCGAACGCCACTGGTGGCCGCTGGTCACGCACCTCGACGAGTCGCCGCGGTGACCGCTCTCCCCCTGCGGCTGGAGGCGGTCGAGTTCGCCGACGGCTCCGTCGCCCACGTGGTGCTGACGCCGACAGCCGAGCTCGCGCCCCCGGCGGACGTCTTCGCGGCGATGGTCGTGCTGCGCGACGCCCGCGGCTGGTGCGCCGTCACCTGGAGCCCCCGTCGCGGCGAGTGGGGACCGCCAGGCGGCTGGCGCGAGCCCGGTGAGTCGGTCGTCGAGTGCGTGGTCCGCGAGGTCGCGGAGGAGGTCGGGCTCGACCTCGACCCCGAGATGCTGGTGCCCATCGGCCACGAGCAGTTCGAGCCGGTCACCAGCACGGGGCGGTGGCCGAGGCAGGGCGGCTTCATGCAGCTGTATGCCGCCGCGTGGCCGGCGGTGGGGGAGGCGCTCGTCGCACGGGAGGACGACGCCGTCGACCCCCAGTGGGTTGATCCGGGCGAGTTCCTGGCCCGGTCGGGGCGGCAGTTCTGGTGGCCCCTGGTCGAGGTGGGCCTGGCGGACTGACCCCTGGCAGGTCCTGGTCAGATCCGGGTCCGAGCCCGGTCAGCGCCCGGTCAGGGCGTCGAGCTCGTGGGCGAGGTTGGCACGTGCCGCGTCCTCCCAGCGGTCGCGACCCGTCGCCGTCGCGTAGACCGCCTCACGGTCGAGGAACGGCCGCAGGACCGCCGCCCGGCCCGAGCGGAACGCGGCATCGGGTACGGCGGCATACTCCTCGCGCACCTGGGCGGTGTAGTCGGCGTAGCGAGCGGCGTCGGCGGACAGGATCCACAGGTCGGCGTCGTGGAAGGCCGCGGCCAGGCCCTTCGTCGGCAGGGCGTGGGTGGTGCTGGCAAGGACGAGGTCGCGCACCGTGGCCACGTCGTGGGTGCCGAGCCCCAGCGCCCTCAGGTCACGGACGGCGAGGTCGGCGCTCTCCTGCTCGTTGCTCCCGGCTGCGGCGGACGGGTCGTAGACGGCGTCGTGGAACCACCCGGCCAACCGTCCCAGCGCGCCCTCTCGGGCCGTCACCTCGCCACCCTCCTCGAGGTCCTCGAGTGCCCAGAAGACCTCCACGAGGTGGCGGGTGGAGTGGTAGCGGCGGTGCGGCTCGGTCCACCGCTGCAGCAGGTCGGAGCCGATGGCGAGCACGGCGTCGTGGTGGGCGTCGGGCGCGAGCTCGGCGAGGTCGAGCTTCCACCAGGTGATGAGCGCGGGCACGGGGACGAGTGTGTCAGGCCTCGGTGGCGAGAGCCGGGGGAAGCGGCTGGGCGTGGACGACGGTCAGCGCCGACACCGCTCGGGTGAGGACGACGTAGAGGCGTCGCAGACCGGTGCGCTCGTCGGGCTCCGCCGCGGCGATGGCGGTCGGCTCCACGACCACGACCCTGTCGAACTCCAGGCCCTTGGCGACGGTGGCGGGCACGACGTCGACCTGGTGGTCGATGTCGCCATGGTCCTGGCCGAGCACGCCGTGGTCGATCCCCTTGTCCTGCAGCGCCTTCGACACCTTCGAGACCCACTCGTCGGGCACGATGACGCCGATCGACCCGGGCTCGGTGGACTCGGTCGCCACCACCGACGCCGTCTGCGCCAACGCCTTCCCTTCGGCCACCGGGACGATGTCGAGCCGGCCGGGGTTGTCACGGACGGAGACCGGTGCGCCGAGCCCTGCAGCCATGTGCGGGAGCAGCTGCGCGGCGTACTCGATCACGCTGGCAGGCACGCGGAAGCCACGGTCGAGCACCTCGACGTGACTTCCCGGCTTGCCGAGGTGGACCAGCGAAGACTCCCAGGAGTCCGTCGCCCACGGGGTGGTGCCCTGGGCGATGTCGCCGAGCACGGTCGCCGCGCCGGTGGAGCAGCGGCGGCCGACGGCACGCAGCTGCATGGGCGAGAGGTCCTGCGCCTCGTCGAGGACGACGTGGCCGAGCGACGGGGTGCGGGCGATGTGGTCGGCCAGCTCGTCGAGCAGCACCGCGTCGGCGCGCGACCAGCGCGCGGCTCCCTTGCTGCGCGGTGGCTTCTCCCACACGAGGAGCGCCTGCTCGTCGGCGTCCAGGTGGTCCTGCGCATGGCGTGCCAGCTCCTCGCCGTCGGAGAGCAGGGAGAAGAGCACCGCCTTGGCGTCGAGCGCGGGCCACAGCGACGCGGCGTACTTCTTGACGACGGCGCTGCGCGCGACGGTGTCCTGCACCCGGTCGTCGGGGGAGTCGCCCGCGCGCTCCATCTGCAGCAGCACCGCGTGGGCGAGCCTCTGGGGCAGCATCTGCCGGGCTGCGTCGTAGCGCACCCCACGCGTGCGCAGCTCGTCGAGGATCTCGTTGACCTCGTAGGCGGGGACGCGCCACTTGCGCACGCCGCGCGGTACGACGAGCGCCTCGGTCGCGGTCCCCACCTGGGACCACACGGCCGTCCGCAGCACCTCGGCGAGGCGGGCGTCGCCCTTGAGCACCGCCGTCGCCGTGGCGTCGGTGCCACGGACGGGGACGGAGGCGACGAGCTCCTCGATGGTCGTGTGCCCCACGGCCACCTCGCCGAGCGCAGGGAGCACGGCCCCGATGTGCTCGAGGAAGGCGCGGTTGGGGCCGATGACGAGGACGCCGGACCGGGCGAGCTTGTCGCGGAACGCGTAGAGCAGCCATGCGGCACGGTGCAGGCCGACCGCGGTCTTGCCCGTGCCCGGGGCGCCCTGGACGCAGATCGTCTGCTCGGCACCGGCGCGCACGATCTCGTCCTGCTCCGGCTGGATGGTGGCGACGATGTCGCGCATCGGCCCGACTCGCGGCCGCTCGATCTCCTCGGCGAGGATCTGGCTGCGCACGTCGTGCTCGGCGCGGTCCTGGAGGTGCTCGTCCTCGTACGCCGTGATGGCGCCGCGGTCGAGCCCGAACCGGCGGCGCAGCACGATGCCCATCGGCTGGGTCCGGGAGGCGCGGTAGAACGCGGTCGACATCCCGGCGCGCCAGTCGATGACGAGCGGGTCGCCACGGTCGTCGGCGACGTGCCGCCGTCCCACGTACCAGCGTTCGTCGCTGTCGGTGTCGATCCGGCCGAAGAACAGCGTCGTCGAAGGGTCGTCCTCCAGGGACGCCGCCCGGAGGTGGAGGGTACGGGCCAGGTGTTCCGCCGAGATCGGGTCGTGCGCCTGCACCTTGAGCGCCAGGGTCTGCTCACGCATGCGGGCCAGGGCGGCCCGCGCGGTGGTGAGGTAGTCCTGCTCTCGCTTCAGCTCCGGGGCGGGTGTGGAGGCGGCAGACACAAGGACCTACCTTGCCACCGGACGGCCGTCAGGTCGAACGGGTTTCGCCCCACCCCTGGCCCGCACCCACGCACTTGGGGGCAGGAAGGTGAGCGCTGGCTCACCCGCCTGCCCCCAAACGCGGGACCGTCCGGCCAGTCCCTCTACTGGGTGCTGCCGGACTTGGCCACCAGGGTCGCCGTCAGGTCGAGCTGCTTGCCGTCGCGCAACACCGTCAGGGAGACCTTGTCGCCGACTCCGCGCTCACGGATGTTCGCCACCAGGGCCAGGGCCGAGTCGACGCGCTCGCCGTCGACCGCCACGACCACGTCGCCCTTCCGCAGGCCGGCTTGGGCGGCAGGCGTGCCCTGGGAGATCTGCGAGATCTGGGCGCCGGCCCGCTGGCTGGTGCCGTCGGACGCGGTCCCGTCGGCGAGGCTGACCCCGAGGAACGCGTGCTCCGCCGTGCCCTTGTCGATCAGCTGGCTCGCGATCGACTTGGCCTCGTTGGCCGGGATGGCGAACCCGATGCCGATGCTGCCGCTCTGGCTGCTGCCACTGGACTGGCCGAGGCTGGCGATGGCCGAGTTGATGCCGATGAGCTGCCCCGAGGCGTTGACGAGCGCGCCACCCGAGTTGCCGGGGTTGATCGCCGCCGACGTCTGGATGGCGTTGGTCACGACGTCACCGGTGCCCCCGGTCTGCGTCTGCGGCTGGCCCTGCCCGAACGGGTTCTGCTGCTGGCTGTTGTCGTCCTCGGCCGCTGTGGTCACGGGCCGGTTCAGGGCGCTGACGATGCCCGTGGTCACCGTGCCCGCAAGCCCGAGCGGGTTGCCGATCGCCATGACCGGGTCGCCGACCTTGATGTCGTCGGAGTTGCCGATGGCGATGGGGGTGAGGTTGCTCGGCGGGTTGTTGAGGGTGATGACGGCGAGGTCGGTGCTCGGGTCGGTGCCCGCGACGGTGGCCGAGTAGGTGCGGCCGTCGTTGAGCGAGACGGTGAGCTTGGCGCCCTGGCCGGCACCGCTGACGACGTGGTTGTTGGTGAGGATGTGGCCCTTGCCGTCGATGATGACGCCGGAGCCCTGGCCCTCGGCGGAGCTGGACGCGACGGTGATGGACACGACGCTCGGGGCGACCGCGGCTGCGGTGGCCGTCCAGTTGGGGTTGGTGGCGTCGGCCTGCACGACCGGCGCGCTGTTCGTGCCGCGGCCCAGCACCGTCGAGGACGCAGCGGAGGAGGACTGCGCGTCGTCGGTGAGCTGGGCCGCGGCATAGGTGCCGCCGCTCGCGAGGAGGGCGGCGAGCGCCGCGACGGTGGTGAGCTCCGTCCAGCGGCGCCGCTTGCCCGGCTGGGCAGGCTCTGCACCATCCCGTGTGAACGCGGAAGGGGGCGGCCCAGCCGGTGGCTGTGCGGTCGGGGGGTAGGTGGTGCCGGCGCCCGACGCGCCGTGGTGCGGGTCGGCGAGGACGGCGCCCTCGCGGGGGAAGGCCTGCGTCTGGCCGTACCAGACCGGCGCCGTGTCGTCGCCGCGGCCGGTGTGCTCCTGCGCGCCGGGGAAGCCGCCGGGAGAGGTCGCGGGGTACGCGCCCTGGTCCGGCGCGGGCTGCTGTGGTGGCTGGCCGCCCTCGCCGGTCGCGCCCGTGTGGGTGTCGTGGTGGGTCTGGGTCATGGCTGTCGCACTCCTCGGTCTGGCTTGGTGACGTCAGTCAACCCTGCCGATGTCAAGGGGTGCTGGGCGCCGGCTGGGAGTTTGCTGTGGGCAGCTCCACGACGAACGTGGCGCCGCCGCCGGGGGTCTGCGCGACCCCGATACGCCCGCGGTGACCTGCGACGATGGCAGCGGCGATGGCGAGGCCGAGGCCGTTGCCGCCACCCGTTCCGCGCACCCGGGAGGGGTCGGCGCGGAAGAACCTTTCGAAGACCTTCTTGGCCTTGTCCGGCTCCACCCCCGGCCCGTGGTCGCGCACCTCGAGGACCGCCATCCCGTCCGTACGGCGCGAGCCCACCGCGACCTCGAGGGGGGTGCCGGTGGGCGTGTGGTTGAGCGCGTTGGACATGAGGTTGGCGAGCAGCTGGCGCAGCTTCGCCTCGTCGCCCGGCACGGTGGTGGGAGCAAGTGGGCCCTCGAGCCCGCTGACGGTGATGGTGCGGTCGGGCGCGATGGCGCGGGCGTCCTGGGTCGCGTCGGCCGCCAGCACCGTGAGGTCGACGTCGGTGAACCGCAGGGGCCGCTGGTCGTCGAGCCGGGCCAGCATGAGCAGGTCCTCGACGAGCCCACCCATCCGACCGGCCTCGCCCTCGATGCGGGCCATCGCGCTCGCCACGTCGGCCGGCTCGCGGACGGCGCCCTGGCGGTAGAGCTCGGCGTAGCCGCGCACGGCCGCGAGCGGGGTGCGCAGCTCGTGGGAGGCGTCGGCCACGAACTGCCGCATGCGCTCCTCGGAGGCTTCCCGCTGGCTGAACGACTGCTCGATCTGCGCCAGCATCACGTTGAGCGAGCGCGACAGCGAGGTGACCTCGTCCTTGGCGGTGCGGGTGGGTATGCGTCGGGTGAGGTCCCCGTCGGCGATGGCGGCGGCGGTGTCCTCGATCTGGCGCAGGGGCCGGAAGGCGCGTTGCACGGCGTACCAACCGCCCACGGCGCACGCGACGAGGACGGCGAGGCCGATGAGCAGCTCGACGAGGACGAGCTTGCGCACGGTGCGGTCGACGCTGCCGAGGGGCACCGCGACCACGACCACCGCCTGGCTGCGCCGGATCTGGCCCGCCACGGCCCGCCACTGCATCGGTCCGTCCGCGGAGCCGATCGTGAAGGGTCGACCCGAGCGCACCTGGGGGCTCGACGCGGTCAGTGCGGGGACCTGGGGGTGCAGGGACTCGCCCACCGGGTTTGCGGTGATGGGGGCGCGGCCGTCGTTGGGCAGCACGATGAAGGCGTAGCCGTTGGGGATGCCCTCGCTGATCGCCGAGCCCAGGTCGTTGAAGGCCTGCTCGGCCACTGGGTCGGCAGCCAGGCGGAGCTGCTGGTCGACCCGGCCGAGCAGGTCACGGCGCATGAGGACGGCCGTCGCCGAGGCCGTCAGGGTGAGCGCGAGGAGCAGCAGGACCAGCATGATCGCGATGAGCCGCAGGCGCAGGGGGAGTGCCTCGAGGTGCCGGGCGAACCGCTCGGGCATGACCGGTCGGGCCGCATCGGGACGCCCGGTGGGAGCGACCGGCGACGCAGTCGGCGTGGCCTGCGACGTAGTCGGCGCGGCCGGCGCGGTGGGCTGGGTCATGGCTCAGGCCTCCGGCGGGCGGCGCAGGACGTAGCCGACACCGCGCTTGGTGTGGATCAGTGCCGGGACGCCGTCGACGTCGATCTTGCGGCGCAGGTAGGAGATGTAGGACTCCACGATGCCGCTCTCGCCACGGAAGTCGTAGTCCCACACGTGGTCGAGGATCTGCGCCTTCGAGAGCACCCGGTTGGGGTTGAGCATGAGGTAGCGCAGCAGCTTGAACTCCGTCGGCGACACGTCGATCGACCGGCCGCCGCGGCGCACCTCGTGGGAGTCCTCGTCGAGCTCGAGGTCCTCGAAGCGCAGGGCCGCGCTCTCGTCGAGCTCGCCGCGGGTACGCCGCAGCACGGCCCGGATGCGCGCGACGACCTCCTCGAGGCTGAACGGCTTGGTGACGTAGTCGTCGCCGCCGACGGTCAGGCCCTTGATCTTGTCGTCGAGGGAGTCGCGGGCGGTGACGAAGACGATCGGCACCTGGCGTCCGCTGTCGCGCAGCTTGCGGGTGACGGTGAACCCGTCCATGTCCGGCAGCATGACGTCGAGCACGACGAGGTCGGGCTGGTGGGCGGCCGCCACGTTCAGGGCGGTCGCGCCGTCGCCGGCGACGTGGACCTCGAACCCTGCGAAGCGCAGCGAGGTCGCGAGCAGCTCACGGATGTTGGGCTCGTCCTCGACGACGAGCAGGCGTGCTTCAGGTGGTGCGGTGGTCACGACCACCAGTGTCCGGGCAGAGTCTGGGAGTTGCCTGTATGGCGTCTGGGCGCGTCGAGCGGCTCGGCGCTGGTCATCAGGTGGAGCGGGCCACGGCCTTGCGCAGCCCTGCCTGCATCGACTCCAGTGTGAGCGAGAAGTGGGCCTGGGCGCAGCGCCCGGCGCCGTCGGCGTCGCCGAGGACGACGTGGCGGACGAGCTCGGCGTGCTCGGCGCGGGCCTGGGCGAGGAACTCCGGGGCATAGGGCTCGGCGCCGAACCCCAGGGTCGCCGCGGCGGTGAGGCGGGCGCTGAGCAGGCTGAGGTGGGGGTTGCGGGCGGCGGCCGTGATGAGGCCGTGGATGCGGTGGTCGAGCGCGCGCGCCTCGATCATCCCCTCGACCCGGTCGAAGTCCGCGAGCGCGGCGTGCAGCTCGGCGACGTCGTCGGCCGTGCGTCGCTCGGCGGCCGTGCGCGCGATCATCCCCTCCACGAGGCAGCGGAAGTCGAAGAGCTCACGCAGCCGCGGCAGCTCGACCTCGAGGGTGCGCCGGGCGACCTGCGGCGCCACCTCCCCCCAGTCCACGGTGGAGACGAAGGTGCCCCCGCCGCGACCGCGACGGGCCTCGACGAGGCCCAGCTCGGAGACCTGCCGCAGCGCCTCGCGCAACGTCACGCGCGAGACCCCGAGCGAGGCGGCGAGCTCGCGCTCCGGGGGCAGCCGCTCGCCGGGGGAGTAGGCGCCGACCGCGATCGCCGTGACGAGCCGGTCGGCCAGGGAGGCGGTCATGCTCACGCGCAACGGGTCGAGCCCGATGCCGTGGCCGCTCCCCAGCTGCTCGCCCTCGCTCACGGCCGGAGTCTACGGGTCGCCCGTCTCACGACGGCGCCAAAGGTATTGTCACCAGACCATTTGTGCGGTTGAGTGGCGCGGTCGTCCACCAGGAGAGCGTCGTGACAGAAGACAAGGCACCGACAGCAGGCCGCGCCATACCGGCACCGAGCCGGACGGGCACCGTCCCGTTCCGCGGCCACCAGACGTGGTTCCGCGTCACCGGCGACCCCGAGGCGCTGCGACCGGACGCTTCCCAGGCGCCGCTCGTAGTGCTCCACGGCGGCCCGGGCGTCGCCCACGACTACACCCTGGCGATGACGTCACTCGCCGGGGACGGGCGCGCGGTCGTCCACTACGACCAGCTCGGCTGCGGCCTGAGCGCCCACCTGCCCGACGCGGACCCGGCGTCCTGGACGGTGGAGCTGTTCGTCGAGGAGCTGCGCGCGGTCGTGGACCACCTCGGGATCGCCGACCGGTTCCACCTGCTCGGCCAGTCGTGGGGCGGGATGCTCGCCAGCGAGGTCCTGCTCGCCGCGCCCGGTGGCGTTGCCAGCCTGACCATCGCCGACAGCCCCGCCTCGATGACGTTGTGGCTGGAGGCCGCTGCCACCCTCCGGGCCAGGCTCCCGGAGGAGGTGCAGGCCACGCTCCTGCACCACGAGGAGCAGGGCACCACCGACAGCGCCGAGTACGCCGCGGCCATGCAGGTCTTCTACGACCGGCACGTCTGCCGGGTGGTGCCCAACCCGCCGGAGGTGCTGGCGTCCTTCGCCCAGCTGGAGGCCGACCCGACCGTCTACCACACGATGAACGGCCCGTCGGAGTTCCACGTCGTCGGCACCCTCAAGGACTGGAGCGTCGTCGACCGGCTGCCCGGCATCGCCGTGCCGACGCTGGTCGTCAGCGGCGCGCACGACGAGGCGATGCCGCTGGTGTGGGAGCCGTTCGTCGAGCGCATCCCCGGCGCGCGGTCACACGTCTTCGCCGACTCCAGCCACATGCCCCACGTCGAGGAGCCCGAGGCCTTCACCCAGGTCGTCGGTGGCTTCCTGCGCGAGCACGACTGAGGCCCGCCCCATACCCCCACCACCCCTCCCACGCTAGGAGCGCCGTGAGCAGCAGCACGCACGACACCGAGCTCGCCGAGTTCGGCTACAAGCAGGAGCTCAACCGCACCCTGTCCACCACCGACCTGATCATCTACGGGCTCGTCTTCATGGTGCCGATCGCGCCGTGGGCCATCTTCGGCGTCGTCTACAACGAGTCCAAGGGCATGGTGCCGCTCGTCTACCTCATCGGCCTGGTCGCGATGATCTTCACGGCGATGTCCTACGCGCAGATGTCGCGCGCCTTCCCGATCGCGGGGTCCGTCTACTCCTACGTCGGCCGCGGGCTCAACCCCAAGCTCGGCTTCCTGGCGGGGTGGACCATCCTGCTCGACTACCTGCTGGTGCCGACGCTGCTCTACGTGTTCGCCGCGGAGTCGATGGCGGGCATCTTCCCGAACATCCCCAAGGCGCTGTGGATCGTCGTCTTCCTCGTCGTCAACACGGGGGTCAACTACATCGGCATCTCGTTCACGGCGATCGTCAACCGGCTCTTCCTCGCGGCGGAGCTGCTGTTCATCGTCGTCTTCATCGTCATGGCCGTCGTCGCGATCTCGCGGGGCACGGGTGGGGCGCACTTCACGACCACGCCCCTGTTCGACTCCGGCGAGTTCACCCCGGGACTCGTCGCGACGGCCCTGTCGATCGCGGTGCTGAGCTTCCTCGGGTTCGACGGCATCGCCACCCTCAGCGAGGAGGCCAAGGGTGGCCGCAAGGCTGCCGGCCAGGCCATGGTCGTCGGCCTCGTGCTCGTCGCGACCTTCTTCGTCTCCCAGACCTGGCTGGCCGCGATGCTCGTCCCCGACACCAAGGAGTTCGCCGAGGCCGACGTCAACAACGCCTTCTTCGGCATCGTCGAGAGCGTGAGCAGTCATGGCTGGCAGGTGGCGTTCCTCGCGATGAACGCGCTCGCGGTCGGCATCGCCAACGCGGTGGCCGCCCAGAGCGCCACCTCGCGGCTGCTCTTCTCGATGAGCCGCGACGGCCGGCTCCCCGGCTTCCTGGCGCACGTCAACACCCGGACCAAGGTGCCCGAGCGCGCCATCCTGCTCGTCGGCGCGCTGACGCTGGTGACCGGCCTCTTCTTCGTCGGCCAGGTCGGGCTCATCTCGTCGCTGGTGAACTTCGGTGCGCTGACCAGCTTCCTGCTGCTGCACGTGTCCGTCGTGAGCTGGTATGCCGTTCGCAACCGGTCGCGCAACGTGTTCCTGCACTGGGTGTCGCCCATCCTGGGCTTCGCCGTGATCGCCTACGTCCTGTGGAACGCCGAGCCGGCCGCGAAGATCGGTGGGCTCGTCTGGCTGGCCATCGGCGTCCTCGTGCTGGCCTGGTACACGACGCACGACCGCGGCATCCTGCCCGAGCACGCCGCGGGCCACTCCGCCGGCATCGGCGCCGTGGACGAGGACCCAGGAGAAGACCCGGAAGAGGGCGCGGGCGAGCGGGCGGAGATCGCGACGGGGGAGCGCGCATGAGCACGCACCTGCTGACCAGGGACCAGGGACGCCCGGGACTCTCGGCGGCCGACGAACCCGTGCTGCGGGTCGTGGCCGGGGCGGGCGACCGGATCTCCTTCGAGACCGACGACGCCGCCTACGCCCAGATGGAGGAGCTGCGCGACCTCTCGAAGATCACCGCGCCGCTCAACCCGGTCACCGGACCGGTGTTCGTCGAGGGTGCCGAGCCGGGGGATGCCCTCGCCGTCACCATCCACGACATCACCTTCGGCGACGTCGGCTGGTCGGTCTACATCCCGGGCGCCGGCGCGCTCGCCGGCCCGATGGGCGAGGAGTGGTTCGTCCGGCGGATCCCGTTGCGGGACGGGCGAGCCCAGCTCACCGAGCGGCTCGACTGCGCAGTCGAGCCGATGGCCGGGTGCGTCATGGTGGCACCTGCCGACGGTGAGCTGTCGACCGTGATGCCCAGCTACCCCACCGGCGGCAACATGGACCTCACGGATGCCGCTCCCGGCTCAACGGTCTACCTGCCGGTGCAGGTGCCCGGTGCGCTGCTCTCCCTCGGCGACCTGCACGCCGTGATGAGCCGTGGCGAGTCGTCGTTCGTCGCGATCGAGGCGGCCGGCCGGGTCACCGTCAGCGTCGACGTGGTCAAGGGACTCGGCTCACGGATGCGGGCCCCGCGGGTCGACACCGGCCGCGAGCTGGTCTGCGTGGGGCTCGGCGACCCGGTCCAGGACTCGATCGACATGGCCTATGAGTCGCTGTTCTCGGTCCTGGTCGACGAGCGCGGCGTGAGTCGTGAGGACGCGTACGTCGTGATGAGCGCCCTCGCGCACACCGAGCTGGGCGGTCCCACCGGCTCCGTCGCGCCCGACCCGCTGCACCCGTTCCGCCCTGTCGGTGCCGTCACGCTCGCCCGCATCGCCCACGAGGTGCTCGACACCCTCTGACGGCCACGAACTTTCGGCCCATGGCCCGGTATCAGGGCGCGTTTGTGTGGGCGTGCCGTGAACTTTCGGCCCATGGCCCGGTATCGGGGCGCGCGAGGACGACGACGGCGCCCTCCCGTTGCAGGGAGGGCGCCGTCGCCGTGGCGCTGGGGTGCGGCCGCTCCGCTCAGAAGCGGATGAAGGTGTCGAACTGGCCGTGCGCCGAGCCGCGGCTGACGGTGCGCGTGCCGTAGTGCTCCGGGTGGGTCCAGTTGTACTCCTCGACCACGAAGGTGCCGTTGGAGTTCACCTTCGCGACGTAGGCGACGTGGCCGAAGCTGCCTGCGTCGCTCTGGGCGATGTCACCGACGTGCGGGACGCTGCTCGTGGTGACGCCGGCCGCGCGCGCCGCGTCGTCCCAGTGGTTGGCGTTGCCCCAGTGCTGGCCCTTGTAGGAGTTGGTGAAGCCGACGTGCTTGACCGAACGGGCGCGCCAGGCGGCGAAGGACGTGCACTGGCCCTTGTAGAAGTTCCACGGGTCGACGCCGGAGGTCTGGCCGCTGTAGGGGTAGTTGTTGCCGATCACGCCGCTCGGGGTGCTCGGGGCGGGGGTGGAGCCGCCGCAGCTGGGGGCCACGCGACCGTCGGAGCCGGTGTAGACGTAGGCGTCGGAGACGAAGCGGCCGGTGCCGATCTTGTCCCAGATGTTGGAGGTGCCGTAGGTGCCCTTGACGCTGCTGCCGGTGGTCTGGCAGATGATGTTGACCTTCGTGCCCTTGGCGACGGTGCCCACCTTGGCGTAGCTCGTGCCCGGGCCCTTGCGGACCGACAAGCTCGCGCCGGAGGTCTTGATGGTGCCCGTGGCGGCGTCCGCGGCGACGGCGATCCCGGCGACGGTGCCGAGGCCGACGACGGACGCCACGGCGAGGCGGACCGGGTTGGACGCGATGGTGTTGATGCCCATTCTCTTCAGCTCCTGTGGTGTGGCCCGGCCCCCTCGGCCCGGCTGCTGACCTGAAGGTAGGAGCGCCGGCGCACCGGTGGCGATGGGGAGAGCTCCCCGCCGGGTCGCCATTTCAGCTGGACCGCGTTGGCTGGATTCGTTGCAGCGCAACGTGTCTCGCGCCATGCGGGTGAGGTGGGCGGCGGGGGGAGGGGAGCGCTCCCCCATCGTCACTCCGGGGTCAGGCGGTCGCGGTCGGGAGGTCGTCCGCGTCGACGATGCGGTAGGCGTAGCCCTGCTCGGCGAGGAACCGCTGGCGGTGCGCGGCGAACTCGGCGTCGACGGTGTCGCGGGAGACCACGGTGTAGAAGTGCGCGGTCCGGCCGTCGCCCTTGGGGCGCAGGACCCGACCGAGCCGCTGGGCCTCCTCCTGCCGCGAGCCGAACGTGCCGGACACCTGGATGGCGACGCTCGCCTCGGGCAGGTCGATGGAGAAGTTGGCGACCTTGGACACCACCAGCAGGTCGATCTCCCCGACGCGGAACGCCTGGAAGAGCTTCTGCCGCTGCGCGACCGGCGTCTCACCGGTGATGACGTCGGCACCGAGGCGCTGGGCCAGCTCATCGAGCTGGTCGAGGTACTGCCCGATGACCAGGGTCGGCTCGCCGCGGTGCCGGGCCACGATCTTCTCGACCACCGGGATCTTGACCGGGCTGCACGACGCCAGCCGGTAGCGGTCCTCGGGTTCGGCGGTGGCGTAGGCGAGTCGCTCGGTGTCCGGGAGCGTCACCCGCACCTCGACGCAGTCCGCCGGAGCGATGTAGCCCTGGGCCTCGATGTCCTTCCACGGGGCGTCGTAGCGCTTGGGCCCTATGAGGGAGAAGACGTCGGCCTCGCGGCCGTCCTCACGCACGAGGGTCGCGGTCAGCCCGAGGCGACGCCTGGCCTGCAGGTCGGCCGTCATGCGGAAGATGGGCGCGGGCAGCAGGTGCACCTCGTCGTAGACCACGAGGCCCCAGTCGCGGGCGTCGAGGAGGTCGAGGTGGGTGTAGACGCCCTTCCGGCGGGTCGTCAGCACCTGGTAGGTCGCGATGGTGACGGGCCGGATCTCCTTGCGGGCACCGGAGTACTCGCCGATCTCGTCCTCGGTCAGGCTGGTGCGCTTGAGCAGCTCGTCGCGCCACTGCCGGGCCGAGACGGTGTTGGTGACGAGGATCAGGGTGGTCGCCTTGGCCTGCGCCATCGCACCGGCACCAACGAGGGTCTTGCCGGCGCCGCAGGGGAGGACGACGACGCCCGAGCCGCCGTGCCAGAACCCGTCGACCGCCTGCTGCTGGTAGGGCCGCAGCGACCAGTCCGCGTTGTCGAGGTCGATGCGGTGGGCCTCGCCGTCGACGTATCCGGCCTCGTCCTCAGCCGGCCAGCCGATCTTGAGGAGCTCCTGCTTGAGGTGTCCGCGCTCGGAGGGGTGCACCAGGACGCGGTCCTGGTCGAGGCGGTCTCCGACGAGGGGCTTGATCTTCTTGTGCCGCAACACCTCCTCGAGGACCGGGCGGTCGGTCGTGCGCAGCAGGAGGCCGTGCTCCGGGTCCTTCTCGAGGGTGAGCCTGCCGTAGCGGTCCATCGTGTCGGCGACGTCCACGAGCAGCGCGTGCGGCACGGCGTACCGGCTGTGCGTGATGAGCGCGTTGACGACCTGCTCCGCGTCGTGGCCGGCGGCACGGGCGTTCCACAAGCCCAACGGGGTGACCCGGTAGGTGTGGATGTGCTCCGGTGCGCGCTCGAGCTCGGCGAACGGCGCGATGGCGCGGCGCGCCTCCTCGGCGCTGGGGTGGTCGACCTCCAGCAGCAGGGTCTTGTCGCTCTGGACGATCAGGGGGCCGTCAGGCACGCGTCAGTACCCCGAGCTCGTACCGGTGGAGACGGCCAGCGCGACGAACCCCACGATGGCAATGACCACGACCACGACGGTGATGCCGAGGGCGATCCAGCCCCAGCGGGTCCACTTGGCGGCCTCGGCCGGCTCGTCCTTCTTCGTGGCGGCGAGGATGGCGAAGACCAGCGCCGGGATGCCCGTGCCGCAGGCGCCGATGGTCAGCAGGCCGGAGACGACCAGCAGCGCGATGGTGCTGCCGCTCATGGCCGCCGGGCTCCCCTGGGCGGGGGTCCCGTAGCCGGGGGCGGAGCCGTAGGGCGCGTTGCCGTAGCCGGGAGCCGAACCGTACGGCGCAGAGCCGTACCCGGGCTGCGGCGACGCGGCGCCGTACCCGGGCGGGGAGGGTGGTGTGCCGTACCCGGGCTGGGCGCTGGGAGCGCTGCCGTACCCCGGCTCTGCACCCGGGGCGTTGCCGTAGCCGGGCGGCGGTGGGGGCGGCGGGTAGCTCTGCCCGTAGGGGTTGGGCGGGGGCGCATCGGGGCTCGACGCCGCCGGGACCTGCTGGGTGTCGCCACTGGTGGGCAGCTGCTCGGTGTGCTCGGTGGCGCCGGCGTCGCCGGCCTGGTCCGCCTCACCGCTCTGCCCGAAGGAGGGGCCGCTCGTGGAGAACGACTCGTCACCAGGCGCGGTGGGGTCGCGGTAGGGCTGGCCCTCCGGGTCGTCGTGCCTGGGGGTGTCGCTCATGGGCCGTCCTTCGCTCGTCCGGTACTGCGCCAAATCTAACCCGCGCCCCGCCTGCCGGGGACCAGCCGTACGGATCGGGCTCCGGCCGGCGTGCGGACCCGGGCTGCGGCTGGCCGCGCGGATCAGCCCGTGCGGGTCCGGCCGTGCCCACCCGGAGTGGCAGGATCGGCGTGTGAGCACCGGACTGCCCCAGCGCGAGCCTGCGACCGACCTGCCCGCCGCCGTGACCATCTACGAGGTGGGTCCCCGTGACGGGCTGCAGAACGAGAAGGCCGTCGTGCCTGCGACGGTGAAGGCCGAGTTCGTGCGACGGCTCGCGGGCGCCGGACTCGGCACCATCGAGACCACGTCCTTCGTGCCCCCGAGCTGGGTGCCGCAGCTGGCCGATGCGACCGAGCTGCTCGAGCTGCTCGGCGACGAGGGGCTCGGCCCGCGACGGCCCGTCCTGGTGCCCAACGAGCGCGGCCTCGACCGGGCGCTCGAGGCGGGGGTCGGCGCCGTGGCGGTGTTCGGCAGTGCGACCGAGACGTTCGCGCGCAAGAACCTCAACCGCACGGTGGCGGAGTCGGTCGACATGTTCGCGCCGGTGGTCGCCCGGGCCCGCGACGCGGGGCTGTGGGTGCGGGCCTACCTCTCGATGTGCTTCGGCGACCCGTGGGAGGGCCCGGTGCCGGTGGACCAGGTCGTCGACGTCGCCGCGCGGCTCATGGACCTGGGCGCCGACCAGCTCTCCCTCGGCGACACCATCGGGGTCGGCACGACCGGCCACGTGAGCCGGCTCCTGGAGGCGCTGGTGGCCCGCGGCATACCGGTCGAACGCATCGGTGTGCACTTCCACGACACCTACGGGCAGGCGCTCGCCAACACCATGACCGCCCTGCGCCACGGCGTGACCGTCGTCGACGCCTCGACCGGCGGCCTGGGCGGCTGCCCCTACGCCAAGAGTGCCACCGGCAACCTCGCCACCGAGGACCTCGTCTGGGCCCTCGACGGCGCCGGTGTGCAGACCGGCGTCGACCTCGACGCGCTGGTGCAGACCAGCGTGTGGATGGCCGGCCAGCTCGGGCGCCCGTCGCCCTCGCGGGTCGTGAAGGCCCTCGCCGGCAGCGACGACTGACCCACCGCTGCCCGGTCGGGCGACGACGACCTAGCCGGCTGCTGCCCCGGTGACGCGGTGGATCGACAGCGTGCGGGCGGTGCCGTCGACGGTCCCGTGGACCCGCCCGCCCTCGACGCGTTCGGGCTGGAACAGCAGGCGCTGGACGTGGCCGTCCGCGTCGGAGTAGCCGATCCACACCGGCTGGCGGTCCGCTGCCGCGTCGCGCAGGACGGCGAGCGTGGTGGTCGGGTCGGTGCTGGGCAGGCTGGGTCCGGGACGGCTCGCCAGCTGGTCGCGGTGGTACTGCGCCGCCTCCTCACCGGCGCGCAGCGCACCGACGAGGGTGGTGACCAGCTCGTCGTCCACCCCAGTAGCGGTGACGGGGGCGGAGCGGCGCTGCAGCGGCGTACGGTGCCGCCCGGCCTGGGGGACGACGATGCCGCCGTCCGGGGTCTCGGCCGCCGGGGCGAAGCCGTTCTCGCGCAGGAAGTCGAGCACCGTCTCGGCGGCGACGGGGGAGACCAGCACGGTGGGCGCCACGCTCCTCAGCTGCAGCGGTGACAGCTCGCGCTCGGCGAGCATCGCGCCGAGGGTCGTCTCGTCGTCACAGCGGATGTAGGCCCTCATGGCGCCGACGCGAGCCTGCCCGTGGCGCCGGGCGACGTCGCGGACCAGGTAGTCCAGTGGCTGGGGGATCGGGGTGTGGCTGGCGTCGCCGAGGGCTCCGAGGACCTGGTCGACCGACCAGCCGGCGTCCAGGCACCGTCGCACCGAGTCGGGGGTGAAGCGGTAGACGGTCGCCCCGCCCCGTGACTCGACGTCGGCAACGAGGCGCATGAACGTCGCCAGCCCCCCGGCCAGCGGCCCCGGTGCGATCGCAGTGAGGTCGGCCTGGAGCAGGACGTGCTCGACCGGCGTGGGCAGGTGCGGGTGCATGGCCGCCGCGAGGGACGACTCGTCGCGACCCTCCAAGAGCGCGCGACCCGCGCTGGAGAGAGCTCCACGACCGGTGACCCCGAGCCACTCGGCCTCGCGCAGCACCGCGGCCACGACTGCGTCGACGCTGCCGGGCACCCGTCGGGGGCGGTGCCAGCGGAGGCTGGCCACGACCTCGTCGGCCCGGGGGGCCAGCCCGGTGGGGACTGACGCCAGCAGGTCCAGCACGTCGCGGCGAAGCCCCCGCGCCGGCGGCCAGTGCGCGTCCGGCCCGAGGGCGTTGACCGTCCCGGTCGCGCCGGGAGGTGTCGTGCCCACCACGTGCGGAGCCCGGGTCGTCAGCAGCCAGGCCCGGGCAAGGGCCGCCCAGCGCTGGTCGCCCGGCTGCTGCTGCCACTCGTCGTACGCCGGGGTCGGGGCCCAGGACGGCTCCAGGGAGCCGTCGTCCGCCACGAGACCGGCCGTGTAGGTGAGCTCCGCGACGAAGGCTGCGCGCACCTGGTCGACGTCGAGGACCGAGCCGAGGCGCTTGAGGTCGCGCACGGCCAAGCCGCCCGAGCGCAGGACGCGCGGGGGTCGAAGGCCCCACTCCGCGGCCAGCTCGTCGACGAGCGAGAGCAGGTCGGTGACCTGCTGGCCGGCCGCGGCGTCGACCGCGCCCGGCTCGCGGGTGTCGCCGGTCGGGGCGGGCGCCGACAGGGCGGGCT